>JBNKYQ010000187.1:0-5911 GCA_050300975.1 Kordiimonas sp. | reverse complement strand
CTTCGGGCGTGATCGCCTCGACGCGGTCAAAGAATTTGGCTTGCGCATTGCTGGTCGGGTCACTGTCATAAAGGCCGTCGATGTCAGAGAGGAGCACCAGCGTGTCCGCGCCCGCCATCTGCGCCACACGGGCCGCGAGCCGGTCGTTATCGCCGAAGCGAATCTCCGATGTGGCAACGGTATCGTTCTCGTTGATCACCGGAACGGCCTTCTTCTTGAGCAGTGCCAGCACCGTGTTGCGCGCGTTGAGGTAGCGCTGGGGCGTTCTTCAAGCTCGTGGATCGTCAAGAGGATCTGGCCGATCACCATGTCGTGTTGCTCAAAGAGGGACTGGTAGGCTTGCGCGAGGCGGATCTGCCCCACGCTTGCCGCCGCCTGCGCTTCTTCAAGGCGCTGCGGGCGGCTGGTGAACCCAAGGGGCGCCATGCCCATGGCAATCGCGCCCGATGAAACCAGGATCACCTGCGTGCCGTTCGCCCGAAGGGCCGCGACATCTTCAGCAAGGGCCGCCAGCCAGTCGCGCCTTAGTCCCCGGGTGTCCTTATCAACAAGCAGTGCGGAGCCGATCTTGATGACAAGACGACGCGCAGACTTCAACCCTGATAAGGCACTCTCCATGGGGAACTTTCCATTTGCTTAGATGGGGGACCAGCTGCCGCCGGTCGACGTGCTGTCGTCCTCGTCGGCGCCTTCTTCTTCGACATTCCGGTTGGCGATGTCTTCCTTGACCACATCCCAAAGGGCCGAAAGCACTTCATGCACGCCTTCGTGTGTGGCACCCGAAAGCACCATCACGGGCCGCGCCGCCGCGTCCTGCAGGGCAACGCGCTTTTCTTCAAGCTCGTCCTCAGGGATGGCGTCGCATTTATTGAGGCCGACGATCATGGGCTTTTCCCGAAGGCCGCCGCCATATTCGGTCAGCTCTTCCATGATGGTCTCGTAAGCGCCGACAACATCTTCCTGCGTGCCGTCCACCAGGTGCAGCAGCACACCGCAGCGTTCCACGTGGCCAAGGAAGCGCGTGCCCAGGCCGTGGCCTTCGTGCGCGCCTTCGATCAGGCCGGGGATGTCCGCCAGCACGAATTCGTTTTCGCCCACGCCCACAACGCCCAGCTGCGGGCTGATGGTGGTGAAGGGATAATCGGCGATCTTCGGCTTGGCGCGCGATACCGCCGACAGGAAAGTGGATTTGCCCGCGTTCGGCAGGCCCACAAGGCCCGCGTCCGCGATCAGCTTCAGGCGCAGCACCACATACATCTCTTCGCTCTCGCCGCCAGGCGTCGTGCGACGGGGCGCGCGGTTCGTGGAGGATTTGAAGTGGGTGTTGCCAAGCCCGCCTTCGCCGCCCTTCGCCAGCACCACGCGGTCGCCAACCTTCGCCAGATCAGCGATCTGGAATTCCAGGTCTTCGTCATAGACCTGCGTGCCCACAGGCACTTTCATGATCAGGTCTTCGCCAGAGGCGCCGGTCATGTTCTTGCCCATGCCGTGCTGGCCCTTTTGCGCCTTATAGTGACGCTTGTAGCGGTAATCGACGAGCGTGTTCAGCCCGGGTACCGCTTCAACGATGACGTCGCCGCCTTTGCCGCCGTCGCCGCCGTTGGGGCCGCCGAATTCGATATATTTCTCACGACGGAAGGAAACACAGCCGTTTCCGCCCTTGCCGCTTTGAATAAATACTCTGGTCTGGTCTACGAATTTCATGCGCTGCTTGTATCAGATTGGCGGGCTTCGCGGAAGTCGCAGGGCCCTGGGTTAAGGCAATAATTTATTGCCATATGGTCAATGTTTGTGCCTGTGCCAATACCCCCGGGGGCTGACACGAGAAAAGGCGGACCGATCTGGCCCGCCTCTCCAAAACTTTTCAGCAATGATGCTGGGCCTTAGCCTTCTACAGAAACAAACGCGCGACCGCCTTTGCCCTTGGAGAATTTAACTTGGCCTTCGGTCAGTGCGAACAGGGTGTGGTCTTTGCCCATGCCTACGTTCTCACCCGGGTACCATTTGGTGCCGCGCTGGCGAACAAGGATGTTGCCAGGGATCACGTTTTCACCACCGAATTTTTTCACGCCCAAACGGCGACCTTCAGAGTCACGACCGTTACGGGAACTACCACCAGCTTTTTTATGAGCCATTAGAGTACTCCTTTTTCTTTAACGCGCCGCTTACTCAGCCGCTGCTTCTTCAGTCTTCTTTGCTGCTGCTTTCTTTGCAGCGGCACCTGCGATCTTCGTCACGCGCAGTACAGTGATCTCCTGACGGTGACCAACTTTACGGCGATAGTTGTGACGGCGCTTCTTTTTGAAGATTGTGACTTTTTTGTCTTTCTTTTGCTCAAGTACCTCGGCGGTTACTTTGGCGCCTTTAACGAGAGGCTCGCCAACCTTGATGCCTTTGGCGTCGCCAACCATCAGAACTTCGTCGAGGGTGATTGATTTGCCTGCTTCGCCATCAAGTTTCTCAACTTTGATAACGTCGCCTTCGGCTACGCGGTACTGTTTACCGCCTGTCTTTACGACTGCGAACATATCTGTTCCTTCTCTATCTTCGCGCCGCAGCAAACCGGATGGGCCTAACCCTTTGAAGCGCCACATACTTTGGGCGGTTTCCGCTGGCTTTTTTCAAAAGCAAAAGCGGCGGGAGGAATCAGGCTCCTTCCGCCAACTCGCGCGCAATATACGGATATGACCCAGAGAGTCAATAAATTAGTGGGGTGCGGTGGTCTAGCCGCACACCCGCGCCTTGGCTGCGGCATACTCGTCCGCCAGCCGGTCGACCATCTTGCCCGCCGGGACAATCTCCTTGACCGCGCCAATGCCCTGGCCGCAGCCCCAGATATCCTTCCAGGCTTTCTTGTCTTGGTTGCCACCTGAACCGAAGCTCATCTTCGATGGGTCGCTTTCCGGCAAATTCTTCGGGTCAAGGCCCGCGGCCTCAATCGAAGGCGCCAGATAGTTGCCGTGCACGCCGGTGAAGAGGTTAGAATAGACGATATCGTCGGCGCCGTAATCGACGATGGCTTGCTTGTAGCGCTCATCCGCATTCGCTTCCTCGGTCGCGATAAAGGCAGAGCCGATATAGCCAAGGTCCGCGCCCATGGCCTGGGCCGCCAGAACCGCACCGCCATTGGCGATGGAGCCCGAAAGCGCCAGCGGGCCGTCGAACCATTCGCGGATTTCCTGGATCAGCGCGAATGGCGAAAGCGTACCTGCGTGGCCGCCTGCGCCCGCCGCCACAGCGATCAGGCCGTCAGCGCCTTTTTCAATCGCCTTTTTGGCGAAGCGATTGTTGATGATGTCATGCAGCACGATGCCGCCATAGCTGTGGATGGCGTCATTCACTTCGGTGCGCGCGCCCAGGGACGTGATCACGATCGGCACCTTGTATTTCACGCACATGTCCACGTCGTGCATCAGCCGGTCATTCGACTTGTGCACAATCTGGTTCACGGCGAAGGGCGCGGCCGGATTATCGGGGTTTTCCTTATTATAGGCGTCCAGTTCGCTGGTGATGCGCTGCAGCCATTCCTCAAGCACATGCGCCGGCCGCGCGTTGAGCGCCGGGAAGGACCCGACGATGCCGGCCTTGCACTGGGCGATCACCAGGTCAGGGTTCGAAATGATGAAAAGCGGGGACCCGATTACCGGAATCCGAAGGGTAGTAAGCTGTGTCGGTAGCGCCATGAATTGTCGTCCTGCTTGCCGATTGAACTGAATATTTAAAGTGAGGGTAGGCTCATCGCCTCCCCCGTCAAATCTCATGGGCAAGAAAATAGGATACTGGACCAATTAGTCCAGTAAATAATTCGCATGCGAAATTTATGTGTGAAAGGCGCCCGTATTTCCCCTTGAATAGGGCGGGACGTTGGAGTAGGGTGCGCCGCCGTCACCCGAGAGGGTGGCCATGCCCCAATGCGGAGAGTTGCCGGAGCGGTCGAACGGGGCGGTCTCGAAAACCGTTGTGCGCGCAAGCGTACCGAGGGTTCGAATCCCTCACTCTCCGCCATTTATCCCTTTTTTGAAGATTTCGGTATAAGGTCGTCAGTCTTTAGTGTCTGTACAGGCAGAATGGCCATGCTACGGAAGTGGCTATGTCAGTTCCTGCCGCAAGGCTCACGCATAACTATTTGTACCAAACAGAATTACGTTCTTGACTAAGTAGTCAACATTTCCAACTGTAGGGAAATGCGCTATAAAAAGTGCCAAGCCACATCAAGTGGCAGTCCAACAAGAGACTGAAATCGAGAGAAGGGTTCGTTTGCAATGCATTCAGGAAGGAGTCTGTCTGATGCAAAAATTTGCTACGTCCCTTATCCTTACGCTCACGCTTGCCACGTCGGTCCATGCTCACGCCGGCGCTCACGCCGCTTTCAGCGCTCTTGAAGTGCTGCGCCATTTCTTCTCAGAACCCTTCCACATCGGCCTGACAGCCGCAGCTGTGTGCCTTTTGGCGGTAACGCTTCGGAAGCACAGGAAGCACAGGAAGGCACGGGGCAGGTAAGCCGCGCGCATGAACGCGCCCCAACATCCGGTGCCGGTGCTTGAACGCGCCACGGGTCGGCTGGATCTCCGTGTCCGCCGGGCTGGCGGGCGCAGCGGGCTTGCGCATCTCCTGCAGGACGGCTGCCTGAAGGCCCGGTTCCCGGCCGCGGTGGGCAACGGGCCAAAGCGCGGCGTTCTTATCAACACCACTGGCGGCATCGCGGACGGCGACGACCTTGCGACCCGTATCCAGGTTGGCAAAGGCGCGGCGCTGGCGCTGACAACACAGGCGGCTGAGCGCATTTACCGCGCGCGTGATATCGGCTCGCCCGCCCGCATTGATACCGCCTTTGATGTGGCCCCGGACGGCACGCTTTACTGGCTGCCGCAGGAAACCATCCTGTTTGAAGGCGCCGCGGTGCACCGGCGGTATAAGCTTGATGTGGCGGCGGGCGGTCAGTTCCTGGGGGCGGAAATGGTGGTTCTGGGGCGCACGGCGATGGCAGAGCATGTCATGCGCGCGGACCTGTTTGACCGCTGGCGCATCCATGTGGATGGCCGCCTGCTGTATGCTGACGGCTTCCGCCTTGAAGGGGACCTTGAGGCAGCAGGCCAAGGGGCGGCGCAACTTGCGGGCGCGGTTGCCTACGCCGGCCTGTTCTATGTGGGCAGCAAAGCTGCAGACGTGCAGGGAGCGATCCGGGCCTTGTTTGATAGTGCGACTGACCAAACCCGCGGCATCACCTGCGGTACCAGCGTGCGCACGCATCCGCAGGCCACGGCTGCCAGCGTGATGATCGCCCGGTTCGCGGCAACTGACAGCAAACCCCTGCGGGCGCTTCTGGCAGACACCATCACTGTGGCGGACAAGGCCATAAGTGGTGACGACAGCGCCACCCACGCAATTCTGTCCCGTTGGATATTCTGATGAAAAGGACCCTCCCATGAACCTGACACCCCGGGAAAAAGACAAGCTGCTTGTCAGCGTTGCCGCCATGGTGGCGGAACGGCGGCTGCAGCGCGGCGTCAAGCTGAACTACCCCGAAGCCGTGGCGCTGATCACAGACTTCGTCCTTGAAGGCGCGCGCGACGGCAGGTCTGTCGCGGACCTGATGGCCGCCGGCGCCGAAGTGCTGACGCGCGCAGGTGATGGATGGCGTTGCTGAGTTGATACATGACGTGCAGGTGGAAGCCACTTTCCCCGACGGCACCAAACTGGTGACAGTACACGAACCAATCAGGTGAACCTCAACGCCATTCCGCACATGACGCCCAAAGCGGAATCGGACATGTTTGAAAACGTAACGGCGCGACCAAATAGCGGGCGCCATGTCGACCAAAAAGGGACAACACACATGATAAAACGTATTCTCATCGCAACCACGGCACTTTTCGCCGCCAGTGCACCGGCTTTTGCCAGATCGGAAGAG
>JBNKYQ010000186.1:0-5920 GCA_050300975.1 Kordiimonas sp. | reverse complement strand
CGTGCTCAAAAGCGGCAAGCTGGTCCGCTATATGGTCAAGCGGCTGGACTGACCCGGCCATCCATGCCCCGACACCAGAATTTCCTTGCGGCGGCGTGCGCGGCAAGGCATCACGGACGGGAACAGTTGAACGAAATCCGGGACCGTACCCATGAGCAAGAAAATCCAGCACCGCCTGTATGTGGAAGCCGCCCTGCCGGGTGATGGCATGCTGACGCTGGGGCCTGACCAGTCGCATTATCTGGCCAACGTGATGCGGGCGCGTGTCGGTGATCAGGTGGCGCTCTTTCACGGGCGCGACGGCGAATGGGCATCCGACATTGCCGAAGTTCAGAAAAAAGCCGTGACGCTTCGGCTGGGCCAAAAGCTGAAAGATCAGCGTAGTGAGCCTGACCTCTGGCTTGCCTTCGCGCCCATCAAGAAAGCCCGGCTGGATTTCATGGCGCAGAAGGCAACGGAACTGGGCGTCAGCCATATGGTTCCCATGCTGACACGGCGCACGATTGTGGACCGGGTGAAGACCGACCGCCTGTCCGCGAACGCCATTGAGGCCGCCGAGCAGTGCGAGCGCCTGAACGTGCCCACCATTGGCGAACCCATCAAGCTTGAGAAGCTGATCGCCGACTGGCCCATGGACCGCAAGATCATGTTCTGCGACGAGGATCTTTCCGGCACACCTGCCCATGTGGCGCTCGAGGCAGCCGACAATAAATCAGACCCGGCACCCTGGGGCATCCTGATCGGCCCCGAAGGTGGCTTTGACGACCATGAACGGGCGCTGATCCGGTCACACCCCAACACGGTGGTCGTGGCCCTCGGGCCCCGAGTCCTCCGGGCAGATACCGCCGCCATGTCGGCCATCAGCCTGTGGCAATCGGCACTAGGCGATTGGTGACATTAAATCGCGCTTAGAGAAAAAATTTTTCACATCCCCGTGCATTGAGCCAGAAAATAGCAAACAATTACTGACAATATGTTGGTATATTGTACCTCAATAGACATTAACATTAGGTCACTGAGGTTACGCTGATGCCGAAAGATGGAATTCCATCCCCCGAGACTAAAGTCGACGTAGTCAGCCTTGTGCATAAAGCCTGCACGGCGGTGACCTGCGCGCATCCAGACAACCACAAGGACGAGATCGCCAAGCTCTTGATGCAAGTCCTTCCCGGCATTGACCTGAATGACTTTTCCGATACGCCCGTGAATGCCCGTGGCTATCGCCGGAAAGTGCTGTTTTCCCATCCGTCGGGCTTTTTCTCTGTGCTGCAGCTTGAATGGCAGCCCGGTGCCGAAACACCGGTGCATGGCCACAATGCCTGGGGCTGTGTGGGCGTGGTGTCCGGCGAGATCGGCTGCGAGACCTATGAACCCTGCAGCAAGGGTGAGAACGGCGTACGTTCAACGGGATTGGTCACAGCGGGCGTTGGCGCGATCGCGACCGTTAACCCGAACCCTGAAGGCATCCACCGCCTGTTCAATCCGACGGACAAAGTGGCCACCACGCTGCATATCTACGGCATGGGCCTGGCGAAGAACCCGTGTGCGATCAACGTTCCTTATGGGCCGGCTGCACACAAGAATTAGATTTTTTCACCTGAAAAGATGCCAACGCCGAAAGCCAGCCAAACCCTGACTTTTTATTCAGTTTGCCTCAAATCTGCGCGCCTTCAAACCCTCACTAACGCGTGACCGGGGTTTACTTTTCTTGATTGCTGCTTATCTAGGCCCTACTTTTTCTAAAGAATAAAAAGTTCGGTCGAGGAACACCTCTTTATGTCAAGCGCCATCATCGAGTCCAAAGCACAGCTTGTGTCCTACCTGGAGCAGGGCTCGAAGCCCGACAGGTCGAGCTGGCGCATCGGGTCCGAACACGAGAAATTCGTCTTTCATCGCGACACCAAGGCCCCCCTTGCCTGGGAAGGCGAAAACGGTCGCCCCGGCATCAAGGATGTGCTACAGGCATTTGTCGACAATGGCTGGGAAGCCATTGAAGAGGGCGGCAAGCTGATTGCTGCCAAAAAGAATGGCGCTTCCGTGACGCTGGAGCCTGGTGGGCAATTCGAGCTTTCCGGCGCGCCGCTTGAAAACATCCACCAGACCTGTGACGAGACATCAAGTCACCTCCGCTGTACCCGCGAGATCGGCGAACGGCTCAACATCGGCTTCCTGGGCCTCGGGTTCCACCCTACGCTCAAGCGCGAAGACGTGCCGATCATGCCAAAGGCCCGCTATGACATCATGCGTGCCTATATGCCGAAGAAGGGCAACCTGGGGCTGGACATGATGCTGCGCACCTGCACCGTGCAGGTGAACCTGGATTTCGCCAGCGAGGCCGACATGGTGGAGAAATTCCGCATCAGCCTGGCGCTTCAGCCGCTGGCGACAGCACTGTTCGCCAACTCGCCACTCACCGAAGGCAAGCCGAACGGCTTCAAAAGCTACCGCAGCCATATCTGGACTGACACGGACCCAGACCGCTGCGGAACACTGCCGTTCGTGTTCGAGGACGGCATGGGTTTTGAGCGCTGGGTAGACCATGTTCTGGACGTGCCGATGTATTTCGTGCGCCGTGGCGGCAAATATATTGATGCCTCAGGCCAGAGCTTCCGTGATTTCATGAAAGGCGAGCTGCCAGCCCGCCCGGGCGAACTGCCCACCATGGCTGACTGGGAAGACCATCTGACCACCCTGTTCCCGGAAGTGCGCCTCAAGACCTTCTTGGAGATGCGCGGCGCCGACGGCGGCCCCTGGAACCGGCTTTGTGCCCTGCCTGCCCTGTGGGTTGGCCTTCTCTATGACACCGAAGCACAGGATGCTGCGGCAGACCTCATCAAGCGCTGGAGCGCAGACGACGTTGCCAAGATGCGCGCCGACGTACCGCGCCGCGGCCTTGAAGCACAGGACCCCAAAGGCGGCTGCTTCCGCGACCTGGGCGAAGAAGTTCTCAAGATCGCTGATCTTGGCCTCCGGAAACGGGCGCGTCTTTCTTCAAGCGGTGACACGGAACAGGGCTTCCTCAACTCGCTTTGGGAAAGCATTGAAACCGGCATGACCCCTGCAGACCAAATCCTGCATAAATATCACGGCACATGGGGCGGCGTTGATCCGATCTTCGATCAGCTAAGCTATTGATATAAAGTTTGCGGCCAAGCGACGTGAGAATGCGGTCAAGCGCCACGACAATCGTTATTGAGTAACGTAAAATCCCCCCGGTGAATGTGCATCAGCGGGGAGAACATCATGACTAATGTCACCTTCAAGGTTAACGGTAAGCCTGTCAGTTTTTCTGGCGATGGGGAAATGCCGCTTCTGTGGCACCTGCGCGAGGACGCGGGCCTGAAGGGCACCAAGTTCGGCTGTGGTATTGGATCATGCGGCGCCTGCACGGTGCATATTGATGGCGAAGCTGCCCGCAGTTGCTCTGTGCCCATGGAATCACTGGATGGTGCATCCATCACCACCATTGAAGGCCTTGCGGACGGCGAGCGCCTGCACGCAGTCCAGGAGGCCTGGATCGAGGAAGACGTGGCGCAGTGTGGTTACTGCCAGGCTGGCCAGATCATGGCTGCCGCCGCCTTCCTGAAAGATGTCCCCAAACCGACGGATGATGACATCGATAGCGGCATCGACAACCTTTGTCGCTGTGGCAGCTATTTCCGTATCCGCAAAGCCATCAAGCTTGCGGCCCATAAACTTGCCAGCGCTTAAGGGGGAAGAGCCATGAACAAGCATATTTCAAGGCGGTCCTTTCTCAGGTCCGCAGCAGGGTCCACTGCACTGGTCATCAGCCTGTCGATCGCACCAAGCGTGCTGGCAAGCGAGATTGACAATAGCGGCAATGTCACCCCTTGCCTGCGTTTTTCCGAAGACGGCGGGATTTTTGTGTGCGTGCCCATTCCCGAGATGGGGCAAGGCATGATCACCACAGCAGCCCAGATGATTGCCGAGGAACTGGACCTCGACCTTGATCAGGCCAACATTGAAATGATGGCCTTCCAGGGCCATCCAAACGCCGATGGACGCGCGACAGAAGGCCCGATGCCCCAGGGTGCCGGTGGCAGCCTGTCAACCATGACCGTATGGGGACCTCTGCGCGCCACGGCAGCATACGCCCGCGATCTGTTTATCCATGCAGCAGCAACAGAGTGGCAGACCACTGCCCGCAACCTCAGCATCAGGAACGGCGCGGTCTATAATAAGAAGACAAAGAAAAGCCTTCAGTATAAGGACCTCGTGGCACGTACAAGAGGCGCAGACAGCACGGTCCTTTCCGCGAACGCAACGCCAAAGCCCGTGAAGGAGCATACGCGTATCGGCAAGGACCAGCGCAATGTCTATTCCCACGCCATCGCCACGGGGCAACCGCTTTTCGGGATCGATTCTGACGTACCCGGCATGCTGCACGCGGTGATCCGAAGGTGCCCGCACCTGAACGGTAGCCTCGTGTCCTATAACCGGAACGCGATTCTGGCGATGCCGGGTGTGAGGCATGTGATTGAGCAAGCCCGACGGCCAGATGATTTGTCCCGTCAGCGAGATGTCCCTGCAGGTCTTGCAATTGTTGCAGACAGCTTCTGGCAAGCAAAAAAAGCTGCTGATGCCGCCGAAATCAAATGGGACGGCAGCCGCGCAGCCAGCGAAAGCTCAGCTGTTCTGAAGGCCCGCATGGAGCAACACCTTGAAAGCGGTGAACTTGCCGGCACCAAGGAGGGCGGTGACATTGAGAAGGCCATGGCTGAAGCCGACCAGATCATTGAAGCGACCTATTATCACCCCCATTGGGCCCATGCCTGCATGGAACCACACAATTGCGCTGCTGACGTAAAGGCCGACAGTGCGGAAATCTGGACAAGCCACCAGTCGATCACCGAATCCATCAATGCTGCAGCCGCGGCCACCGAGCTACCGATCAGCAAGATCAAGAGCAACGTGATGCGCTGCGGAACCGGTTTTGGCCGCAAATACGCGCCTGACTTTGTCATGGAAGCGTGCCAGATTTCCAAAGAGATCGGTGCGCCGGTCAAGGTTACCTGGACCCGCGAAGATGAAATGGAGCAGGATCACCTGAACCCGTCCGGCATGTACCGCATGCGGGCCGCGCTTGACAGCAGAGGCAAGCTGACCGGCTGGCATGTGCGCACCGCGGCCGACGGCTGGATCAGAAACGCCGCCATGGAGCCCCCCATGGGACTCGTCGACAACTATCTCGGGCAATGGGGATACGTTGAAAACAATGTTCGCCGGGGACCTTGGCGCGGCCCGCAGCACAACACTGCCGGCTGGGTAATCCAGGGCTTCCTGAACGAAGTGGCCACAGCGGCCGGCAAAGACCCCCTTGAGTTCCTGCTTGAGCTCTATAGCCGCAAGGAAGCCCAGAAATTGGACACCTGGCCCTATCCGCTTCTGGAATATGCGCGCTTTCGCAAAATGCTCAAGACTGTGGCGAAAGACGGCAACTATGGCCGCCGCATGCCGAGGGGCTGGGGCCAGGGCATCGCCATCTACCACACCTTCTCCGGCACATGCGCCCATGTGGTAGAAGTGGAGATGCAGGGCGACAGCGGCTACCGCGTGCACAAGGTCACGAGCGTGATTGACTGCGGCCTGCCGGTTAACCCACTTGGCGTCCGGTCCCAGGTGGAAAGCGGCATCATGGATGGCCTTTCCGCCGCGAAATACGGCAATTTCCGGATTGAAGACGGCGTGCCGGTAACCAATAATTTCGACCGTTACCGCATGATGCGCATCAATGAGGCACCCCGTGATATCAGCATTCGCATCATGGATTTTGGCGATGAAGACCCGCGCGGCACTGGCGAGGTAGCCCTGCCGCCATTGATACCCGCGCTGACCAACGCGATTTTCAATGCATCGGGCAAGCGCGTGCGGACCCTACCGATTTCGGAGAACCTATAGG
>JBNKYQ010000185.1:0-5952 GCA_050300975.1 Kordiimonas sp. | reverse complement strand
GAACCGGTCGTCGCCGGTGATCCATTCCTCGGCCTCCACGCTGCCGATCAGCCAGCCAAGCGGCAGCGGCAGATGGCGGCCGAACAGGCACAGGGCATAGCCGTCATGGTGCAGCTTCACCCGGCCATCCACAAACCGGAAGCGCACGCGCCAGCCCAGACGGAATTTCATTTCCTCGACCATACGGCTACCACCTGTTGGCACCATGCGCGAATGGAAGCGCCAGGGCTTTCTGCCCGGCAGGTGAAACAGCCGGTTGAAATGGAAAGCACGGCTTGTGGCCTCGCTCTCGAAATCCACAGTCACAGGGATGTCGGTGGCGTTCACCAGTGGAATACCACCCATCAGCCGCGACAGCGGCGCGAAGGCGCGCAAAAGGGGGCTTGTGCGCACGCTCATGGTGCCGGATACCCGGAAGGTCTCGCGGCAATAGGGGCGGTTCCTGTAATGCTTTTTGAAGGCGGGCGGCAGCTTCCGCCACGCGGCACCAAAGATGGCCTTGAAGGTGGGGGCTTTCCGGTCGGTCAGGTTATCGATCTTGCCGCGCCCCAACAGCCCCAGCAGCATATTGCGGATGCCGCGCAGGAACGGGTAGGCCTTTGCTGCCACCGCAGGCTTGCTGAACAGCAGCCAGTTAAAGCGGTTGAACAGCCCTTTGGGGGCACCAAAGACGGCCATGAAATGCATGGCGTCCCGCCCGTGGAAATATTGCCCCTGATGATAGATCACCATGCCTTCATCCAGGTCCAGCTCCCGCGCGCGGATGGCGGCCAGAAGCGGATGGCCGCTATTGTCCCGCGCGTCCAGCAAATGCAGCTCGCCAAGGCTTGCCTTCAGCCTCAGCGCCTGGGCCGCGTTCCGGCACAGCGGGCAATCGCCGTCATAGATGAACCAGGCGCCTTCATATGTGGGATGAATCGTCATAGCGCCTTGGCTACCATCAGATAGAAGACCAGCACAAGGCCGATGAAGGCGGGCCAGCCCAGGATGAACCACAGGCGGAATAAAGTGTGGTAGCGCGCAGGCAGCGGCGCACGCATGGCGGCGGCTTCCTGCAGCATCCGCTTCAGCATAATCTGGATCCACACAACCGGCACCCAGCAAAGGCCCGCAAGGATATAAAGCCCGTAGGTTGCCATCAGCCACGGCGCGTTCCAATCATACCCGCCGTTCATAACCAGCCACACGCCGGTGACGGGCTGCAGGATAACGGCAGGCAGGGTGAAAACCATGTCCGCCAGCACCGTGTTCCGCGCGGCATAAAGCTTCTGGTGGATGTCGTGTGTGAAGTGGCTCCTGACCATAAAGAAAGCGATCCCTAGCCCGGTGCCGAACAGCACCGTGGCGCTCAGGATATGCAGGGTTTTGATCAGTGTATAATCCATCTCATGGCCACCCTACGCCTGATGGGCCGCGTGTCAAAATGCATTTGAAAAGGCGCGTCGAAATGGCGCGGCAGGGGCCCTATTCGTGATACAGCACGCTTGCGGGCCGAAGCCTGAGCACGCGGCGTACATGGCCCATGAGCATCAGGGCAGACACGAGCACAATCCCAACCAGCACCAACGGATAATAGCCCATATGCAGGTATGCTTGTTCAGCGTGGCTTTCCAGGTAGCGCTTCATCAGCCACCATGTAGGTAGCAGCGACAGTGTCCCGCCAATCACCACAGGTAACAGCATTTTCTTCAGGAACAGCTGGCTTACGTCCCGCTTTCTGGCGCCAAGGACGCGCCTCAGCGCAATCTCCCGCGCCTTGGTGGCGGTGTAGTGGCTGGCCATGCCATACAGTCCGGCCAGGCACAACAGCAGGCAGAAGGCAGCCATGACGAACACCGCGCTGGCCATGCTTTCCGTTTTGCGGTAGCGGTCCGCGATGGCATCCGAGAACCAGTGCATGGTGGCTTCTTCCTCGAAATCCGGGAAGTGCTTGAGCCACAGGTCCTTCACCGCTAGCTTCAGCGTCGGGTCGTCCGTTTCTGCCAACACAACGAAATTGGTGTACCAGCTGCCGAACAGGTCTGTTATGCCGTAAACCACCGGCATCTTGTGGCGGTAGCCGCTGTCCTTGAGGTCCGGGATCACTGCCATGATGCGGTAGTCTGTTGTCTTGTCCGGCTCGCCGTTCCGGCCCTTGTATATGCTGGTCAACGTCTGGTTCAGGGCGGCCTCCGGACTTTCGAAGCCGTACGCCTTCACGCTGGCTTCCGGCAGCGCGACAACATTCTTGACGCCTGTGAAATCTTCATCCACCGCCGCGATGGGGGTGATGTCGAAGGTTTCGAAATAGCTTGGCCCCACATCATTCATCACGGATTGGACGGGGCCGTCCATGCCCTCTGCCTTCAGGTTGAACATCATAAGGTTACCATCAAACGGCGGGGTGTGGATTTCATTGACCATTTTCACGCCTGGAAGCGCCTCAAGCTCTTTGCGGAAATCGTTCTTGAAGCGGGCGGACTGGCTCTCCTCAAACGGGGCCGGCACGATCATCACACCCTCCACCCGCATGCCGCGGTCCAGCGTCAGATAATGGTTGAACTGGTGGTAAATCTGCCCGGCGGCAATCAAAGTGCCCACAAGCGCCAGCGCCTGAAGCCCCACGAGCACACTCTTGATCCAGCCCCGCCCGCCGGTGACGGCACGCTGGCTGTTATGCAAAAGCGTCTGTGGTTTCATGCGGCTCAGTTGCGCGATCATGGCGGCGGCGGTCAGCAGAGCGACCAAAAGCGCGGTCAGGCTGCCTGCGGCAAGAAGTGGCGTGCGGCCAGGTGCGAAAATTGTTACCCCACCGTTCAAGAGCATGTCGGCAGAGGTGGCGATATCAGCCGCAATCAGGAGGCCAAGGCCGTAGGCAGCAAGCGCCACGACGCCCGCTTCCATCAGGAACACGCCCATCAGGTGCGCGCGACTGGCGCCCGCAATACGCCGGATGGCTACCTCGCGCCCGCGCCCCAAATTCAGCGACGTGAACATATGCACGAAGTTGAAGCAGGCGGTCACCAAAAGCACAGCTGCCATGATCAACACGATCCGGCTCATGCGCCTGGATGTGGTGGGCTTCATGTCGTTGTAGGCTTTTGAATAATACTGCGATCCGATAAGCGCGCTGGCGTCCATCTTGAAGGTGATGTTGCCGTGGGGCGGGCGCATGGACGCGATGTGGTTGGCGATGTGGTCGGAAAGCGCCGCGCTGTCCGTGCCCGGTGCGGCCCGGACATAGGTATAGGCCTCAGCCCCGGTGCCAAGCCCGCCGCCCTGCTTCATGCGTTCCACATTCCAGGGGATCAACAGGTCAAGCTTGAACTGGCTGTTGGGTGGCAGGCGCTCAAGCACCGCGCCAACCTTATAGTCAAATGTCTGCTCCTTGAATGTCAGCGTCAGGGTCTGGCCTATGGCGTCACCGCTGAACAGCTTCTCTGCCTGCTCGGCTGACAGCACAAGGCCCGAAGGGTCACTGAGCGACTGCGTCAGGTCGCCTGCCAGGACCGGAAAGACCAAAAGGTCGGCCATGTTGGATTCCGCCATCATGATGTCTGTCTCGAAACTGTCGCCGTGGCTGGTCAAGACCTCCGCCTGCAGGGGGTAAAGCCGTGTGGTGGCTTCAATACCAGGCGTGTTTTCCTGCACCAGGGGGCCGACCCCCAGCCCTGTGGCGGCCATCTGGCCGAACACGCCTTCCTTGCCGTTCATCAGCCACTGTTCATTCACCCGGTACAGCCGGTCGGCGCCCGGTAGCCACGCGTCAGATCGCATCCCGTCATAGATATAGAGTGCGGCGATGATTGTGACGGCAAATGCGCCAGCCATCCCAAGTACCGCCACGAGCACACCCACCATGTGCCGCCGCCACAGGCGCACGCTTGCCTTGAAAAAGCTGAATGATTTTTTCACAGGCCCGTTCCCCCAATCCTGTCCCCGATACGCGAACTTTAGATATAAAGTAACATTTTTGGCAACAGGAAAATACAACCATGCAGGCAATGTGCTCGCCAACACTGCTCGACCTAATCGTTATTAAATGATACTTAAAATAGCACTTGGAAATCCCGGTTCCGGCTGGCAATGCCGCGCGGCTTTCGCGGATGGCCTGTCGTCGGGCACCCTTTCATCTTGCCACTTCAGGAGCTGAAGCATGACCCCGCCAGACGAACAAGGAACCAGCACACCCACGCCCGCCTCCGATCAGATTTGGCAGCAGGCCTACGGCAACCCCTGGCTGATCGCCGGCAAGCTGGCGCCCGCTATTGGCGCTGTGGCAAAGCCGCTTCTTGATGTGGTCAAGGTGGCGGCGGAGGGCGTGACCGCGGCGACAGACGACGCGGCGGCGATTGAAGCCAAGATTGAGGCGGCGATCGGCAGCGCGCTCACCGACAAGGTCGAGCAGGAATTCGCCAAGCCGCTCGCGGAAATCCAGAATATCACCGGGCTGTTCAAGCCGGTTCGCGCCGTGGCGCAGGGTGATGTTACCGAACGCACCATTGAATGGAATGTGGGGACTTTTTCCAAAACATTGCCCGAGGCCGTGAAGCTCGCCACTTTCGCGCTGGACTTGAGCGCCTCCGGCAGCATGGCCTTTGTGGTTGATCCCGCGGCGCCGGCCACAGGCGCTCCTGCAAGCACCTTTCACCTGACGGCGGAAGGGCGCATCGGCGTGGGCGCACAGGCACAGGCCAGTTTCTCGGTCTTCAACGCCAGTGCATCAGCCAGCTTCTCCTATATGGAATCGGTGGATTTCGCCTTTGAGGTCTCAGTACCCAACGGCGCGCCGGTGCCCATGCTGCTGGCCATGACGGCCGGGCTGACGCAGATCGGGTTCGATGTGACGAGTTTTGACGCCACGCGCGGCGCCATCGGCGTGTCTGATGGCTATGTGTCGCTTGAAAGTGTCACGCTCACGCGCGGCGTTGATATGTCCGCGGGCGGCAACATTGCCGCCACCATCCCCTTCAAGGTGGGGAACCTCAAGTTCGGCATCAGCGCCAGCCTGGTGAACGGCAAGCATGTCACCATGGGCGTCAGCCGCGAAGGCGCGTCCTTGATCGTGGACCTGAATTCAGATGAAAGCAGCGTCAAGACGGCGGGCTTCACTTTCGGCCTGTCGGTCGGCATCGCGGCGCTCGGCCAGGGGGTGCTGACGGCGATCCGTTCATCGCTTGGTACCATCGGGCAGGGCCTTGATAAGTTGGAAAATCTGATCAACGAAGGCCTGGGGCTTGAAACCAAGCTCAATACCCTTTTGCCGGGCCAATATATCGAACAGCATTTCCTGTCGACCCTGTCTGCGGACACGGATTTCAACACGCTGCTGGGCAAACTGCTGGGCAAGCCTGCGGGCTGGACGATTAGCGATATCGGCACCGGCCTTGAAACCTACATCTCCGACGCGGCGGACGACGCCGTGGGCATCTTCAAGGGCACGCCGCTTACGGGGCTCGCCAACCAGATCAAGGAACAGCTGGTTGAACGCGCGGGCACGGAGATCAACGACCAGCTTGGCAAGGTGGACACGGCGATTGCGGGCGCCCAGCAGCAGCTGATCAGTGATGTTACCACCAAGCTCAACAGCCTTGATGCCTCCATCCAGCAGGAAATCGCCAAGCTGTTGCATTTCCAGGACATCAACAATTTCGCCGACAAGGTGCTGGGCGTGATCGAGGACATCCGCGGCCAGCTGCAGAAGGTGACGGACTATATCTCTGACGATTCGTCCGAGCTGCTGGCGGTCTCCATCGCCCGCCAGACAGAGAACAAGTCCCTCATCACCGGCCTTGGCAAATTCCAGTTCAGCCCAACGGCTGCGGACGGCACCAACACGCTTGCGGGCGCGCAGGCCGCCTACAACGCGCTTCTGGCCAAGCCGCACGCCACGGTGCGCGACTGGCTGAACCCCAGTGTGGCCACCCTGCCTGCGGGGGTGACCTTCCTTGAAGGGTCCCTCAAGGGCATCTG
>JBNKYQ010000184.1:0-5965 GCA_050300975.1 Kordiimonas sp. | reverse complement strand
CCACTGTCCAGATGATCTCGATCAGGGTGTTGTGGCTTGTCTTGGATGGCTCTGGGTTCGCTTTAGCACGGTACCGCCACATCACATAAAACATGAGGATGAAGACGAATGCTGTGATTACAGTGATGATCCAGAGAAGGAGCTCGTTAAAGTCTACTACCCGGCTGGCCTGGTCATTGGCTGCTTCACGAAGCCAGAGACCCTTCTCGTGAGGAACGCCGAGACGCTCCTCTGCCAGCGCGCTAACCGTAAAACCGAACAGGGTCGTCAGCGCGACCATAATTCCGGCGGTAAGCCTTTTGACGTTCATAGTTCTGCTTTCCTTTTGTTCCTACCCCTTTGCGGGGGACCGGCGCCATTCTTGTCTGTGGCGTCCAGTAATCAGCTCTGGAGATACCAAAATCCCTCCCCAGCCGATATGAATGCGGGGCCGTTTATACCAGACGATCGTAAAGGCTCAAGTCCGAGTGAGCCCCTCAAGCCGTTTTTTTGCCATTTTTTACCCAAAGCCACCAGAAATTATCGAAGATGGCTTGTCATTCCCACATCTCCATACCATGGTAGCGCCAGCTATTGCCTCAAAAATGCGACATTACGCCGCACTTTTGGTGTAATCTGCCTTTCGGGCCCATAAATCATAGAATCACGCGCACTTTGCGACAGAAAGGGACTATCCATGACCGATGCAGCCGCGTCGCTGAATTTTTTCTTCCAAGAGTCGGACCTTGACGAAAAACGCACGGAAGCGCTGGTTTCAGACACGCTTTCCGATATGGAAGACGGCGAACTGTATCTGGAAGCCACATCATCCGAGTCTTTCACCTTCGATGATGGTCGCCTCAAGGGCGCGAGCTATGACAGCAGCCAGGGTTTTGGCCTGAGGGCCGTGATGGGCGAAAGCACAGGCTTCGCGCACTCGAACGAGCTGTCGGAAGACGCAATCAAGCGCGCTGGTGAAACTGTGCGCGCCGTCAAAACCGGTAGCGGCGGCATCATGGCGCCCGCCCCCGTGCGCACCAACAAACAGCTTTATACCGACGCCAATCCGCTGATGGGCATTGAATTCGGCCGCAAGATCAAGCTGCTTGAGGAAATCGACGCCTACACCCGCGCCAAGGACCCGCGCGTGGCGCAGGTCAGCGCAAGCCTCTTGGGCAGCTGGCAAGCTGTGGAGATCATTCGGGCTGACGGCCACCGCGTGCGCGACATCCGCCCGCTTGTGCGCCTGAATGTTTCTGTCGTGATGCGTGACGGTGACCGTCAGGAAATGGGCTATGAAGGCTCGGGCGGACGCCAGGCTTATGACTTCCTGTTTGATGAAGGCCACTGGCAGGCGCAAGCCGATGAGGCGATTCGCCAGGCAGCCGTGAATATGGAAAGCGTGGACGCGCCAGCGGGCGAGATGACGGTGGTCCTCGGCCCCGGCTGGCCCGGCGTGCTGCTGCATGAAGCCATCGGCCATGGCCTTGAGGGCGATTTCAACCGCAAGAAGACCTCTGCCTTCGCAGGCCTCCTTGGCGAACGCGTTGCAGCACCCGGCGTGACCGTTGTGGATGACGGCACCATGTCTGACTTGCGCGGCAGCCTGACAGTGGACGACGAAGGCACGCCAACTGAACGCACGGTCCTGATTGAGGACGGCATCCTGAAGGGCTATATGCAGGACCGGCTGAACGCCCGCCTGATGGGCATGCAGGCCACCGGCAACGGCCGCCGCCAGAGCTTTGCCCATTCGCCTATGCCGCGCATGACCAACACCTATATGACCGGGGGCGACAAGTCGCCCGAAGAGATAGTGGCTAGCATCAAGAAGGGGCTGTACGCGACCAACTTCGGCGGCGGCCAGGTGGACATTACCAATGGTAAATTCGTCTTTAGCTGCACCGAAGGCTACATGATCGAAGACGGCAAGATCGGTGCGCCAGTGAAGGGCGCGACTCTGATCGGTTCCGGCGCCGATGCGCTGACACAGATCAAGATGATCGGCAACGACCTGAAGCTGGATAACGGTGTGGGCACCTGCGGCAAGGGCGGTCAGAGCGTACCAGCGGGCGTTGGCCAGCCAACGCTGCGGATTGACGGCCTCACGGTCGGGGGCACGGCGGGCTAGGCGCGTGCCATCTCAGCTTTCGACGCTGGTGTCCGGCAGGCCGGCGCCAATATCCAGATATTTGAAATGGTCGGAGAAATAGATGTTCTCGCGCCGCTGGGCGCGCACCTTGTGGCTGACCTCAGAAATCTCGCGGGTCAGCATCACCACCTGCATGATCTTGGGCGGGTGAGACGGTTCATTGGGTTCGATCGGCATGCTAACGCCGGTGAAATCGACGCTCTCTACGCTTGGCGTCGTCCACACGGCCGCTGCAGGTTGGGACACGATACCCCATAGCCGCCTGGACCGGATCGGCTTCAAAGCATCCTCAGTCAGGTCCATGTAGTTTTTGCCTGTGAAATCAAAGCCATACATGTCCTCATAGAGACTGCCGGCATAGCGGAAGATAAATTCGTTTTTTGAAATAACATCCAGCAGCATGGCGCCGCGCATCAGTTCCGGCACATCCATCAGCCGGATATCGTCGCGCTTCGGCAGCAGCTTGCCGCCTCGCCAGCGGTCCCAGGCCGCAAGCAAGTCCCTCACGCCTTTTGTGTCGGCAAAAGTTGGTAACTTGGGGCTGAAAGTGGCTTTGGTCATCTATGAAGCGGGTCCTGCTCGGGCGTCACCTTAGGCCATCATAGCGCCTCACCGCCACAGCGGCACCGAATTATTTATGCCACCCCCAACCCCCTCAGGAGTTGAACGATTTGTTAAGGGGGGCAAGGTTATAGTGGGGAGCAGCATGGAGGCCCGTGTAAAAACTTGAAACAGGTTATTTTATATAGCGTTATTCTTTTTTTTACAGTAGCAGTGGCGGCCGATGATCGGTCGGCCATCACCTTTACCTATTATCATTATCCGCCAGACATCAAGGTGGTTAAAGGTAAGCCAACTGGTAAATATGTCGATCAACTGACCGCAGTTGCCGACCTGGCTGGCTACGACATTCGCTGGATGGCCTCCACCATCGACGAAGAAGCTGACATGCTGAACGAAGGTCGACGCGCCATCTGCACCACAGGCCGCATGCCAACACCCGAACGGGCGCAAAAATGGGCTTTCCTGCCCTATCTGTTCGACGTTGTGCCGGGTGATATTGTCCTCACCCTGCCCCGGTACCTGGACCGGCTGCGTGCCCACGGCAATATCGTGTCGCTCACGAAGGACAGCACCATGATCGGCACGCTTCTCGAGAGCGGAATCTATGGCGAAGCGGTCGATTCCATCGTGCGCGAGAATCCAAGCTGGATCCTGCGCACAGGCAAATCTGACTATCAGTTGATGAATATGGTGCTGGCAGGACGTGCTCACTATACCATCGTGCCACAGGATCAGTGGGACGAAGCCAAGCGGGTCATCCCGCAGGCCAACACCCTCGTCACCGTGCCGAATTATGGCACCCACCCGGACTATCCCATCTATATCGCTTGCAGCAAGGGTGTACCTGCTGAGACGCTCAAGGCCCTCGGGGATGCCATGGGCGCTCTGGGCTTTGAACCTGGTGATTTCGCGAACTAGCGCTCCGTCTCGCTCGTGAAAGGGTTTATTCACACTTCTCGAATTATGATTGTGCCAGGGATTTGGGGTCCAGGGTGGGAGGAAGGCCATGAAGCGGCTACACCAGTCACTTCTTGACCAGATGCAAATCAGC
Source organism: Kordiimonas sp. (assembly GCA_050300975.1). GTDB lineage: Bacteria > Pseudomonadota > Alphaproteobacteria > Sphingomonadales > Kordiimonadaceae > Kordiimonas. The sequence continues at coordinate 2,219 of JBNKYQ010000184.1, read as the reverse complement.
GATTTTGAGATCACCAGCAGGATGAAGCTGCTGGACCTCAACACTGCCAAGCTGAAGAAGCTTGCATCGCTGCAGGACAGAATCTCGGCGGTTCTCGGCGCCATAGTGGACGAGTTCTATCAGAAACAGACGCAAAACGAAGAAGTGACTCTCCTGATCGGGGATTCGGAGACGCTCGCGCGGTTGCGCAGGTCCCAATATGATTATGTCCTGGAGCTGTTTTCCGGCCGCTATGACGGCGAATATGTCAACAGCCGCCTACGCATTGGCATGGTGCACAAGCGCATTGGCGTGGAACCCAAACTCTATCTTTCCGCAGTGCGCACCCTGAAGGAAATACTGGGGCGGGTTATCAGCTCCTACCTGGAAGACCCCGAAGAGCTCAATAGCCAGCTCGATACGCTCGACAAGCTTATCTATTTCGATACCACCCTCGTGTTTGATGCCTATATCCAAAGCCTGATGAACGAAGTGGACGCAGCGCGGGAACGGACAGAAAAATATGCCCATGACCTTGAACGCAAGGTTCAGAGCCGTACCATTGAACTCGAAAAAATTGCGCGCACAGACCCGCTTACGGGCCTCTACAACAGGCGCTCGATGGCTGATGTATTCGAACGCGAACTGGCGCACGCCCGGCGCAAGAAGGGTATCCTTTGCTGCGCCTATTTCGACATCGACGAATTCAAGGGCATCAATGACACCAAAGGCCACCTCTATGGCGACCAGGTACTGATAGCGGTTGGGGAAGCCGTAAACTCCAGCATCAGGGAAGTTGATATCGGCTGCAGATATGGCGGCGATGAGTTTTGCGTGATCCTCCCGGATTGCGGCATGGAAGACGCGCGCATCATTTGTGACCGCATCATCAGAAAATTCAACGAAACCTTCCCTACCCATACCCTCAGCATCGGGATCGCACAAAAGGGCATTGACGACACGCCAACCACGCAGGACCTGATCAAGGCTGCGGACCAGAAGATGTATCAGTCCAAGAAAGAGAAGGGCTCGTTTATCACTGCCTGAGAGTCAATGACCATGCCCCCATGGGCAAACAAAAAGGGCGCCGCAGGGGGCGCCCTCTTCCACACTTTTCATCACAGTTAGCCGACAAGCGTGGCTTCCGTCTTGGCGCGAACTTCGTCCATGGTCACATCCGTCGCCAGTTCAACGACCTTGAGGCCGCCGTTTGCCACGTCAAAAACACCCAGGTTTGTGACAATACGGTCCACGACCTGTGTGCCCGTCAATGGCAGCGTACAAGACTTCAGAAGCTTCGGCTCGCCCGCCTTGTTGGTGTGATCCATGATCACCACCACGCGCTGAACGCCCGCCACGAGATCCATGGCACCGCCCATGCCCTTGACCATCTTGCCCGGGATCATCCAGTTGGCAAGGTCACCATTCTCCGCCACTTCCATGGCACCAAGAATGGAAAGGTTGATATGGCCGCCGCGGATCATGCCAAAGCTGTCAGCGGAGGAGAAATACGAGCTGGTCGGCAGCTCAGTGATCGTCTGCTTGCCGGCATTGATCAGGTCGGCGTCGACCTCATCCTCATACGGGAACGGGCCCATGCCCAGCATGCCATTCTCAGACTGCAGCGTTACATGCATACCTTCCGGGATATAGTTGGCCACCAGGGTCGGGATGCCGATCCCCAGGTTCACATAGAAGCCGTCTTCAAGCTCGCATGCGGCACGGGCCGCCATCTGATTCCGGTCCCAAGCCATTATGCGTCTCCCCTTTGGCGCACGGTGCGCTGTTCGATGCGTTTCTCGAAACTGCCCTTGATGATGCGCTGCACGAAAATCCCCGGCGTATGGATATGATCCGGGTCGATCTCGCCTGGCTCCACCAGCTCCTCAACTTCGACCACGGTTACCTTGCCAGCGGTCGCCATCATCGGGTTGAAGTTGCGGGCCGTTTTCCTGAACACCAGGTTGCCTTCGGTGTCAGCCTTCCATGCTTTCACGATGGAGACGTCGGCAGTGAGTCCGGTTTCCATAATGTAGGTCTGGCCGTCGAAGTCCTTGTGTTCCTTGCCTTCGGCGATCAGCGTGCCCACACCGGTTTTCGTGTAGAAACCGGGGATGCCAGCACCGCCCGCGCGAATGCGTTCCGCAAGCGTGCCCTGCGGGTTGAACTCTAACTCAAGCTCGCCTTCAAGATACTGGCGCTCGAACTCTTTGTTCTCGCCCACGTAGGACGAGATCATT
>JBNKYQ010000183.1:0-5976 GCA_050300975.1 Kordiimonas sp. | reverse complement strand
CATAATCTCGCGCACGCCGCCCTTCAGTGTCAGTCGCCCGTCGCCCGAACGGCTGTAGGGCGTGGTGCCGCTGCCCTTGGTGCCAAGGTCCATCAGGCGGCCCAGGTCGTCGCGCATCTGGGCATACAGGAAGCCGCGCCCGTCGCCAATGTCCGGGTTATAGACCTGGAACTGGTGGCCGTGGTAGCGCTGCGCCAAAGGCTGGGGCAGGTTATCCGCGAGCGGCGCGAAATGCCCAAAATGCTTGACCCAATCCTCATCCGTCAGGTGATCAAGCCCCACGGATTTCGCTGCGCGGTCGTTCCGGTAGCGGAGGATCGCTTTCGGGAAATCAGCAGCCTGCACCGGATCGGCGAAGCCGTCCCCAAGGGTGTGAAATGCTTTTTCGGGGCGATAGGGCATCAGACCTGCGGCACGCCCCATTCCACATGGGCTTCAAATTCTGGCCGTGGGCGTTCTGTGGGTTCGCGGTCATGGCCGCCGAAGAAGAGGAAGCCGGCGATCCGCTCGCCTTCCTTCAGGCCAAGGCCATTTGCCACGGTCTTGCTGTAGGCCGCCCAGCCGGTCAGCCACTGGCTGGCGTAGCCAAGCGCGGTGGCGGCAACCAGCATGTTCTGGCACGCGGCACCGGCGGACAGTTCCTGTTCGAACACCGGAATGTGGCTCGTGGCGTCCACGCGCGAGATCGCGACCACAAGGACAGGCCCCTGGCTGGCGTAGCCCTTCATCTTTTCGGCGATCCTGGGGTCGCGTTCGTCCTCAATCACCAGTCCTTCGGCGATCAGGTTACCCAGTTTTTCACGCTCGGCGTCTGTCAGCACCAGGAAGCGCCAGGGGTGCAGCTTGCCGTGGTCGGGCACGCGCATGCCGGCGGCCAGGATCTTTTCCATCGCCCCCTTGTCGGGGCCCGGGCCCACCATGTCCTTCGCCTTGACGCTGCGACGGTTCATCAACAGGTCATAAGTGGCTTCGTTGGGCGTGTTGAAAGGCATGCGCTTAACTCTCTCGGTCCAGGTGTTTATAGAAAATGGTGGTGTCGCCATGGGTGTCGTCCACCTCTACCGTGTAGCGGGGTATCATACCAACGCGGGTATAGCCAAGGCGTTCATACAGGCCTTCGGCGATATCGCCGGTGGCCGTATCCAGGATCAACAGCGGACGGCCTTTCCCTAGGGCGAGGGTTTCAAGCGCCATCATCAGGTTCCGGCCCACGCCGATGCCGCGGGCGTCCGGGTGTACCATCAGCTTCTGGACTTCGGCCCTGTGGCGGCCGTTTGCCTTCATGCTGGGCGCCAGCTGGACTGACCCGATAACCTTGTCCCCCACATGGGCGATCAGCATCCAGACCTGCCCGGTCTTCAGCTCGGCGTTCACATCGTGCCAGTAGGCTTCCGCTTCAGCCGGGTCTAGCGGCGCATGAAAGCCAATGGATGCCCCTTCAGCCACGGTGCGCACCAGCATGTCGGTTAGCGCGGGCAGATGATCTGTCAGGTTGGCGATCTCTTCGATCTTCATCTAATGTCCCAAATGGTGCGTACGGAAGGTGCAATCACCTTCTTGTTTGTTTTCAATATCATACCCATGCGCTATAGCTACTGGCAATCAAGGCCGGAGGAAAAAGATGAAAAACATGTTCGCCACCCTATCCATGATCGCAGCGCTTGCCCTGCCTGCCAGCGCTGAGGTAACCGGCGTGGACCCTGCCGCACCGATGGACGCCACCACGGGCATCCGCGTGCCTTTGGGCTTCAGGAGCACCGTGTTCGCCGATGGTGTCGGGTTCGCCCGCCATATGGCCGTGTCGGACAGCGGCTGGGTTTATGTGGCGCTGATGCGCCCTCGGGACGGCTTCGGCGCGGTGGCGCTGAAGGATACGGACGGTGACGGCATGGCAGACGAAAGCCAGCTGTTTGCCGAAGGCCTGACGGGCACCGGCATGGGCATCGAAGGCAGCAAGCTATATTACGGCACCAACACCTCCATCATCCGCTGGGACCTGCCGGAGGCGGGTGCGCCAAAGGGTGAGGCCGAGGTGGTCGTGAGCGGCATGGAAGACCGTAGCCAGCATTCCGCCAAGCCTTTCACTTTTGATGGCAGCGGCCATATCTATGTGAATATCGGCGCGCCGTCGAACGCCTGCATGGAAAAGATGCGCACAAAGGGCTCTCCGGGCATGGACCCATGCCCGATCCTTGAAGATTTTGGCGGCATCTGGCGCTTTGACCTGTCGAAAACTGAACAGAGTCAGGCTGACGGCATGCGCTACGCCACTGGTGTCAGGAACGCCATGGCGCTGGATTGGAACAGTGCGGCGGGCAGCCTTTATCTGGCGCAGCATGGCCGCGACCAGCTGCAGAGCTTCTTCCCCGATCTTTATGACGCCGAAGCCAGCGCCAACCTGCCGGCGGAAGAATTCCACCGGGTTGGTGAAGGCGCGGACATGGGCTGGCCCTACGGCTATGTGGACCCAAGCATCGAAGGCCGTGTGCTGATGCCGGAATATGGCGGTGACGGCAAGAAGACGACCGACCGCGGCCAGATGCCGCTGATCGCCTTCCCCGGCCACTGGGCGCCGAACGACTTGATTTTTGTTAAGGGCGAGGGCCTGCCGATGGGCTATAAGAATGGGGCGCTGATCGCCTTCCATGGTAGCTGGAACCGTGCGCCGTTGCCGCAGGCGGGCTACCGCGTGGTGTTCGTGCCGATGGACGGGGACGGCAATGTGGCAGGTGACTGGGTCACCTTCGCGGACGGCTTCCCAGGTATGGACGTGGTCAAAAGCCCCCGCGACGCCAAGCACCGGCCAACCGGCCTTGCCGAAGGGGCGGACGGCGCCATTTACATTTCCAGCCTGATGTCAGGCGGACGCATTTATCGGGTGACATATGAAGGCAAGTAACATTGGAATGATCGCGGCGGTACTGGTATCCGGTGCCGCCTTGGCGGAAGACGCACCGGTTGACGCACGTGAAATCAGGGGCAAGGCGCTTTATGAAGAGCACTGTGCCACCTGCCACCAGTTCGATGGCGGCGGCGTGCCCATGCTGCAGCCTGAGTTGATCGGCAAGCCGCGCGCCAATGGCCCCATAGGCGGGGTGATTGATATGATCCTGTTCGGCAGCGCCGCCATGAAGCCGACGGACGAGGATTATTCGAACGAGATGCCGTCTTTCGGGCATCTCTCAGACAAAGATATTGCCCTGATTGCCACCTATGTACGCACGCATTTTGATAACGCTGGCGGCCTCGTCACTGGTGACGATGTCCGCGACCGCCGCCCGAGCAACTAACGCACAGGAATGCGACGACGAATGTGGCCAGCAAGTAGAGCAGGCCTCTAAGGGTGGGCTTGTACTTATTCCTGTTGTTGCACCAAGGTTGCCCTATGTTGAAACCGGTGAAGTTGTTCGTGCCATAAAGCCGACTGACATTGCATCGCGTCGCATTGATGTTGCGTTGGAAGGTGTGCCGGGCGTGCGCCTGTTCCGGCGCGCCAACAGCTTTACGGCCCACCCAACCACCCAAGGATTATCAATGCGCGGTGTCGGCGCGAACGCGGCGGGGCGTGCGCTTGTGACACTGGACGGTGTGCCGCTGAATGATCCGTTCGGGGGCTGGGTTTATTGGGCCGCGCCGCCTGAAGACACACTAGCCCTTGTTCGCGTTCACAGTGGCGGTTCGCCCGGTGCGTTTGGCTCACAAGCGTTGGTTGGTGCCATGGAATTGGAGACTAATACCCAGCTGACCCACCGCGGGCAGGTGGCCATTGGGGCCGACAAGTTTCGCAGAATATCCGGTGCTTCCGGCTTCATGGTTGGGCGCAGCACAGTGAAATTTGATGCTGGCTTTGAGCAATCTGACGGTGATTTCTTGCTGGCGGAGCCGGACAGGGGACTTGTTGACGTGCGCGCTTCAAGTGAGGTCAAGCGGCTCGGCGTCAGCGGGGAGCGTTATGTAGGGCAAACCAGAGTCGTTCTGGGCCTGCGGTACTTCGATGAGGACCGCACCAACGGCCTCGCGCTGGCGACCAATTCGACTGAGGCACTGGACGCTTCAATTCGTCTGGTGCACGACGCACCAAGGGGCACAGATTGGGAAGTCGTGGCTTATTACCGCGATCGCCAGTTCGAGAATGTCTTCGCCTCAGCCCTTGACGAGCGCACAACCGAACGCGCGGTCTTAGACCAGTTCGATGTGCCCGCCTGGGGGGCTGGGGTGTTGGCGCGTGTCCAGTTTGACGGGTTTGAGCTTGGCATCGATGGCCGCCGCATGAGCGGGGAGACCAACGAACGCTTCCGCAATCTGGGCGCGGGCTTCACCCGCCAGCGCCGCGCGGGCGGCGACCAGTGGACGCTGGGTTTCTACGGTGAATACAGCCATGAAGCGGATTGGGGCGCGCTTTCGGCCACGCTCAGGTACGACCGCTGGCGGACCTACGGCGGTGTGCGGGATGAGTTCAACATCGAAGATGGCTTCCCCGGTTTTGCCTCGCCAGACCGGTCAGACCTTGTGCCCAACCGCAAGGGCGGCGAATGGACAGGCCGCGTGGGGTTTGAGCGGGCGCTCACGGGTGCCATAGACCTGCGCGCGGCCGCCTACAAGACCTGGCGGCTACCGACGCTTAATGAATATTACCGCCCCTTCCGGGTGGTGAATGACATCACTGAAGCCAACCCGAATCTGACGCCTGAAACGTTGTATGGCCTTGAGATCGGGTTCGATTATGAACCGCTCAATACCGTGAAGCTGTCGGCCACCTATTACCGCAATTGGCTGAGGGACGGTGTCGGCAATGTCACCATCGGCTTCGGCCCGGGCTTCTTCCCGCTGGGGGGCTTTTTGCCGGATGGCGGCGTCCTCAGGCAGCGGGCGAATGTTGATGAGAGCATCACCGACGGGATTGAGCTGGATACGGAGCTTATCCTTGAAACCAATTGGACGCTCTCCGCGAGTTACCTTTTTGCCCGCGCACGCATCACCAAATTTGATGCCATGCCTGAGCTTGTCGGCAAGCGCCCGGTGCAGACGCCGCGCCATAGCGCCACACTGCGCGCGGCCTATGACGGTGACAGCTGGGACATGAACATCGAGGGCCGCTATGCAGGCGGCCAGTATGATGACGACCTCAATAGCCGCCGCCTGGATGCCATCTTCACCGTGAATGCCGGTGCACGCTATGAGCTTTCGGACCAATTCACCCTGACGGCGCAGGCGGAGAATCTGTTTGACGCCGAGGTGGTGTCGGCGGTAACTGCTGATGGGCTTGAGACATTGGCGCAGCGGCGCTTCTGGCGCATCGGGCTTGAAGCCAGTTTTTAGGGGGGCACAGTGGCAGTACCGGTTTTTCATCTTCTCTTGTGCCGGACGGGCGATAAGTTGCCGCCTTATGTGATTGAGCTGGCCAAGGGCTATAACGCCAAGCTTTACATAGCCACCAATGAAAAACAGGTGCGTCAGATGCTGCGGGAGTACCCCATAGATACAGTCCTGATCGGTAGCGGCCTGTCGGCGGAGATGCGCGGTGCCATGGTGCAGGCGATTGCTTCGATCCGCAGCGATCTCTGCATCCACATCAATGGGGATGTCGCGGGCGGGCTTTCTTTCGCGCAGTTCATGGAAAAGACGCTGTCAGCCTACCTGCCGAAGCACTGATTGCTTGCTTTCCGCGGCGCTTGTGCTACTAGAAAATCATAAACAAAAGTGGGCCGATGAGCCCGCAACTATACGACAACGACAGCTTGAGGAAAAAATCATGAAAGCATTCAACGCCATAATTCTATCTGCCGCCTGCCTGACGCTGGGCGCCTGTGCCATCACTATTGATGGTGACGATCATCCGCGCAATTATGACCACGGCCACGACAGCGTAACGGTAACGCTGCCAAACGGCGACCGTGACCGCTTCTCCTGCCCGGAAGGCACGTCGAGCTTCATCATCAACAAGAAGGATGAAGGCAAGGGCATGGTCTATGGCTG
>JBNKYQ010000182.1:0-6017 GCA_050300975.1 Kordiimonas sp. | reverse complement strand
GGGCGCACAATCACACCGCCTTCGGCCACTGCGGGGTCAATGGCCTCACCGGCCTCGAATGGCTGCTCGATACGCAGTTGCACCTGCCCATCGCCAATGGTTTGATCCACGCGGATCACATGGCTGCCGGGGGACAGCGCTTGGCCCGTAAGCGCAATCTGCCAGCGGCCTTCATCGCCCGCCCGCATGTTGCCAATGAACACACCGTCCAGATAGAGGCGCACATCAACCCGCGGCAGTGACCGCCCGGTTACGATGGCGTCGCCACCATCACCATAGTCGATCGTGTCAACACTGAGGCTTTCACCCACTTCACCAAAGGCGGCAACGCCCGGCTTCTGGAGGACAGTTGAGGCCCCTTCCCCGCTTTTCGGCGTCAGCACGGCCACAACGCCGTTCTGTTCGCGCTCAAGGAAGCGCTGGTTGTCGCGTTCCGGCACGGACACCACAACAACATTGTCGGCTTCAGCCACCTCGGCCCCATCGCGTTCGCGGCCCTTGAGGTTCAGTTCCACCGAGCCCGCATCTAGCGGCTCTTCAAGAATCATCACCCACTCGCCGTTCTCATCGGCTGTCACCTGCGACACCATCTTGCCGTTAGCGAACAGCTCGATTTTGGCGCCTGGCGCCATACGGCCGGCGATCACACCTGTGCCGCCACGGGAGATTCGCACAAGGTCGAACTCTGGCACAGGCTTCTGGGCCTGTTCAGCCGTGGGCTGGTTCTGGGAAACTGCAGCGGGTGTCTGGGGTGTCTGGGGCGCGGGCTCGTCAGAGAAAAGCACATAAAGAATGGCACCAACGCCAATAGCCGCGCTTACGGCTCCGATGGCAATTCGGCGCATATCATCGCTTCTGCTTTCCAGTGGGCCCATAACTCACCATACGTCCTGTTCAACAAAGGCTTAACAATCGCGCCTATATAATGAAAGATGAATTTATTAAAAACATGTCAAAACTTTGACAACTAAACTTTATGACACTGATTTCGCGGGTTTTTCCCGAATTTGGCCCTGATGCCACCTGTTTGCGAGGTAATGTATGAAGTCGACACCCCAGCCTACCACCCCAATCCGAAATGTCTGTGTTTATTGCGGGTCCCGAATGGGCAACAAACCGTCCTACGAACAGCTGGCCAAAGACCTGGGACACCGCATCGCGAACGCCGGGCTCGGGCTTGTTTACGGTGCTGGCAGCATCGGACTGATGGGGGTTGTGGCCCGTGCGGCGCGGGACGGCGGCGCGCCGGTGATCGGAATCATCCCCGAACACCTGGATGCGGTCGAAATCACACAGGAAGGCCTGACAGAGCTTCACGTCACCCAGAACATGCATGACCGCAAGCGCATGATGTTTGACCGGTCAGACGCCTTCATCGTTTTGCCAGGGGGCCTTGGCACACTTGATGAGACGTTTGAAATCATGACCTGGGCGCAGCTCAGCCTGCATAAAAAGCCGATTATCCTGATCAATCATGAGGATTACTGGACGCCGCTGGTTGATCTTGTATCAAATGTTGTGGAGGCCGGCTTCGCCAGTGCGGAGAACGCTACGCTCCTCAGCGTTGTGGAGAATGCAGAAGACGCAATCGAGCAGTTGAAACGGACGGGCGCCGCCCCATCTGACGCCAGAAGCGACCTCTTCTAGGCCTGTGGTAACGAGGCCGACCGCAGAAAACGCGATGGATTGCGACAAAAACAGCAAAAAGTCGTATTTTTACTGCGGTTGGGCCTTCAACTCTGCAGGTTCTGGTGATAGGGTGCGCCCAAATTCCGCACCAGTCCTCTCGCTGGCGCGACACTACCCCTTGGTAAAAAAATAAATTTGAGGGAACTATGAGCAAGATTACCGTAAAAAACCCGATCGTGGAAATTGACGGCGATGAGATGACTCGCATCATCTGGCAGTGGATCCGCGAACGCCTGATCCAGCCATACCTTGATGTAGAGCTTCTCTACTACGACCTGTCCGTCACCAAGCGCGACGACACAGACGACCAGATCACGATCGACGCCGCCAATGCCATCAAGGAACACGGTGTGGGCGTGAAGTGCGCCACCATCACCCCTGATGAGCAGCGCGTTGAGGAATTCGGCCTCAAGAAAATGTGGCGCAGCCCGAACGGCACCATCCGGAACATCCTGGGCGGCACTGTATTCCGTGAGCCGATCATCATGAAAAACGTACCGCGCCTGGTTCCAGGCTGGACCAAGCCGATCGTTATCGGCCGTCACGCCTTTGGTGACCAATACCGCGCGACCGACTTCCTGGTCCCAGGTGCTGGCAAGCTGACCATGAAGTTCGAGCCAGCTGACGGCGGTGAAGCCATCGAGCGCGAAGTGTACGAATTTGAAGAAGCTGGTGTTGCCATGGGCATGTATAACGTGGATGACAGCATCCGCGATTTCGCCCGCGCCTGCATGAACTACGGCCTGAACCGCCAGTGGCCAGTGTACCTGTCCACGAAAAACACCATCCTGAAAGCCTATGACGGCCGCTTCAAGGACCTGTTCATGGAAATCTTTGAAAACGAATTCCAGGACAAGTTCAAGGACGCCGGCATTACCTATGAACACCGCCTGATCGACGACATGGTCGCATGCGCCATGAAATGGGCTGGTGGCTTCGTATGGGCTTGTAAGAACTATGACGGCGACGTGCAGTCAGATACCGTTGCACAGGGCTTCGGCTCCCTCGGCCTGATGACCTCCGTCCTGATGACGCCAGATGGGAAGACCGTTGAATCCGAGGCCGCACACGGCACGGTGACGCGTCACTACCGTCAGCACCAGGAAGGCAAGGAAACGTCCACGAACCCGATCGCATCCATCTTCGCATGGACGCGCGGCCTGAAGTATCGTGGCCAGATGGACGGCACGCCTGAGGTTACCAAATTCGCGGAAGCGGTCGAAAAAGTGTGCATCAACACTGTTGAGACCGGCTCCATGACCAAAGACCTGGCGCTCCTGATCGGCCCGAACCAGAGCTGGATGACCACCGGCCAGTTCTTCGACAAGATCGACGAGAACCTGAAGGCAGAGCTGGGCTAAGCCCCTCGCCCGAAAAAAACATGAAAAGCCGCCCTACTGCTGGGCGGCTTTTTTTATGGTCTCTAGCCCGGCTTCAAACCGGTCAAGCAGGTCTTTCGGCACAGCTTTTGTGCAGATCACATGGGCATCCCGCCCTTCCGGCATCCCAGGAAGGCTGGTGAATGCGAGCTCTGCGCTACCTGCAGCACGCCTTTGATGCCCTGGAACCATCAATTCATTCTCGATTACAAAGTCGATCCTGCCACGCGCCAACAGTTCCGTCAGCTTCTCGTGGCTTCCGGCAATGAACAGATGCTTGTTGTGGCTTCGCTTGAGATACTCAAGGTGCGGTACCGCATAGATGGCGTCGGTCACGAATCCACCAATATAATCGGTATCGGTGAACAGCGCTTCAACCGATGGGACCGCGCCAATCGCCGCCTTGTCAGCTTCGCGAACCAGAAGCCCGGTGCGTCCGAACGTACCTATGGCGGGCGAGACATACCATTTCGCAGCCGATTGACTGGTTGCGCTGTGCCCTGCCACACAGAAAGGAGACCTCCCATCGCCCAGATCACGCTTGGTGCGGTTGAAGGCGCGTTCCTGCCAATCGATGCTGAGCCCCGCGGCTTCAGCGGCCCGGTTCACGACATCGCCAAAGATGCCGCCGACATGACCATCCTGCACTTCCAGAAAAGGCGGATGGTCCTCAGCCTGGAAAACCAGGGTATCCGAGTCCTGCGCCCACGCGCCAGATGATCCCAGCACCGCAGCGACCACCATGCCTTGAATTGAAAGATGTCGGGACAATCCAGACTCCTGAATAAACACATACGGCCCCCAACAGAATCGCAGACTATCACATGTGCGGGGCGCGTGCGACTGATACCCAGTGATCATAATGCGCCATCATCGCCGCGCGATCCTCCGTACTGAGGCGCCCGTCTTCCACAAGCTCGATCAAACGGTTGGACGCATATTCCTTCAACTCATCCAGAAGAACCGGATAGATGGAGATCAAAATCTGCAACTCTGTACTGTCTAGCCACATGACCCGGCAGCGGGTGCGCGCAACAGACGCTGGCTGCGCACCCTGATCAGAAATCAGCGAGCATTCACCCAGGAAATCCCCGGCGCTCAGCGGAATTGCCCGGTGGTGATAGAAGGCCGTGATCTCGCCTGAGAGGATAAAATAGATGCCGTTTTCGACGTCGCTCCGGCGCGTCAACACCGTGCCCGGCACCAACGTGATGGAGCGCACGCGCGATGCCAGCTCCTTGGCGATATCGTTCGGCAGTTTCTTCAGCGACGGAAAGTCATCTACTACGCCAACCGGCACAACAAACTCCCGGCGGTGCACTTCATCGGTAAAGCCGGAAGCAATGATACCGATCGGCACCGCATAGAAGATGAAGCCCATCAGCATCACAATGCCGCCGATAATCTTGCCAAGGTCGGTGATCGGAACCGCGTCACCGTATCCCACGGTCGTAAAGGTCGCGAGCGCCCACCAGAGGGCTGCCGGGATGCTACCAAAAACTTCAGGCTGGGCCTTATGTTCGGCCAGATACATCAGCGTGGACGCAAACACCTCGAGCCCCACCATGATCACCATGGATGCCAACAGCGCCTGCCGTTCGGCATAGATCACGCGCGTGAGCGACGAGAGCGCCGGCGAATAGCGCACCAGCTTCAGAAGCCGCAGGAGACGGAATATCCTGAGCTCCCTCAGGTCAAGGCTGATGAAGGCACCGAAATAGAACGGCAGGATGGCGATGAGGTCAATCAGGGCAAGCGGCGACAGGATATAGCGGATTCGGCGCTCCATCACAGTGTCGCCGGGTACGGCTTCGCGCTCTGCGCTGGCCCAAACCCGGGCCAGATACTCAGCCGAGAAAATCAGCACCGAGACCATGTCAAACAGATGGAACCAGTGACTGTGTGCCTCATAGAGGCTGTCGACCGTCTCAAGCGCCACGGCCGCCACGTTCATCAGGATCAACACAATCATGAACACCTCGAAGACGGCGGCTTTCCGCCCCGCAAAGCTTCCCATCTCGAGGAAGCTGTAGGTGCGCTGGCGGGCCGTCTGGTTGTTCATGATTGTGCCTTTCTTCTGGCCTTAGCCTGCGATTGCCGCTTCGATGGCTTCAAGGGCCTGAGCCGCATTGGCGCCGTCCGGGCCGCCGGCTTGCGCCATATCCGGCCGTCCGCCGCCGCCTTTGCCGCCGAGCGCCACCACGCCGGCGCGCACAAGGTCAACCGCGCTCAGGTTAGCTGTCAGGTCATCGGTCACGCCTACCAGAAGCGCGGCCTTGCCGTCGTTGACGGCCACAAAGGCCACAGCACCGCTGCCGAGGGATTTCTTGGCGTCATCCGCCAGCCCGCGCAAGTCCTTGGGGCTCACGCCGTCCAGCACCTGACCCAGGAATTTGACACCGCCAACATCCTTGGCCGTCGGGCCAGATGCGCCGCCGCCCCCAAGCGCCGCTTTCTTCTTGGCGTCAGACAGCTCGCGTTCCAGCGTCTTCCGGTCAGCCTGCAGGCTTGCGATCCGTTCCGGCAGCTCGGCGGGGCTCGATTTAACCTGCGCAGAGGCTTCCTTCAGCAGCCGCTGCTGGCCCAGAAGGTGCTCAAGCGCCGCTTCGCCCGTCAGGGCCTCAATCCGGCGTACGCCCGCAGACACACCGCCTTCCGAGAGGATGGTGAAGAGCGCGATATCGCCCAGGCGCTTCACGTGGGTACCGCCGCACAGCTCAACCGAATAATGCGGCTTCGCGGACGTTGCTTCATCGCCCATCGATACAACGCGGACTTCATCGCCGTATTTTTCACCGAACAGCGCCATGGCGCCCGCGGAAACGGCCTCGGCGTACGGACGATGTGCGATCTCCACCGGGTGGTTCGCCCAGATCCCTTCGTTGACGATGGACTCCACCCGGGCACGCTCTTCGTCCGTCATGGGCGCAGTGTGGGCGAAGTCGAAGC
>JBNKYQ010000181.1:0-6127 GCA_050300975.1 Kordiimonas sp. | reverse complement strand
TATCCATACGGCTTCCAAGATTGAGATGAGCCTTGGTATCGCCATTGGCGCCATCACCTTCTCGGGCTCCGTAATCGCATTCGCCAAACTCAACGGCAATATGTCCGGCGCGCCGATCATGCTGCCCGCGCGGCACCTGATCAACATCCTCCTGGGTGTTGGCATTATTGGCGGCATCGCCATGTTCGTGGTGGACCAGGACTTTGAGATCGCGGGCGTGCACATCTTCTGGATCGTGACAGCCCTCAGCTTCATCATCGGTTTCCTCTTGATCATCCCGATCGGCGGCGCGGACATGCCGGTGGTGGTTTCCATGCTGAACAGCTATTCGGGCTGGGCGGCAGCGGGCATCGGTTTCACGCTGGCCAATACGGCGCTTATTGTGACCGGCGCGCTTGTGGGCTCCTCCGGTGCCATCCTCAGCTACATCATGTGTAAAGGCATGAACCGGTCGTTCATCAGCGTGATCCTGGGCGGCTTCGGTGGTGACGGTGGTCCGGCTGCCGTGGGCGCTGCTGAAACGCGGCCTGTCAAGCAGGGCAGTGCGGATGATGCGGCCTTCATCATGAAGAATGCCTCCAAGGTTATCATCGTGCCCGGTTACGGCATGGCGGTGGCGCAGGCGCAGCACGCGCTGAAGGAAATGGGCGACATGCTGAAGGACGAAGGCGTTGAAGTGAAATACGCCATTCACCCTGTAGCAGGCCGCATGCCGGGGCACATGAACGTGCTGCTGGCGGAAGCCAACGTGCCCTATGACGAAGTGTTCGAGCTGGAAGACATCAACAGCGAATTCGCGCAGGCCGATGTGGCTTTCGTGATCGGCGCCAATGACGTCACCAACCCGGCCGCCAAGACAGACCCGCAAAGCCCGATCTTCGGGATGCCGATCTTGGATGTTGAAAAGGCAGGCACGGTCCTGTTTATCAAGCGCTCCATGGGCAGCGGCTATGCTGGCGTGGAAAACGAGCTCTTCTTCCGCGACAACACCATGATGCTGTTCTCGGACGCCAAGAAGATGGTGGAAGAAATCGTCAAGAGCTTCCATTAGACGCCCAATAGGGGTTAGATATGAGGCCGCTCCTAGCTGGGGGCGGCCTTTGTCGTTCAGGCACGGTTCAGTGAGTGGTTCGTATGGTCTGGGTGAGGACAAGACGAAAGGGTTTAGCATGAAACATCTGATACTTGCGGCAACCATGGTTGCGGCGATGGTAGTGCCTTCGGTGGCGGCAGAGGCCGATGTGAAGGTCAGCTTCACAGACAGGCTGCAGTCCAAGATGGACCGCATCAATGCCATTGACCTGAAGCGCGAAGAAGCCTTCCGCGAATTCCGCACTGAGGGCACCCGTGGAGGCCTGCCGCCGAACGCCAAACTGAACGCCAGCCTGTTCGCGGGCACCGAATGGGCCAACGAACGCCTGTTCCCCGATATCAAGGACTATAACGTGCCCGCGCTGTTCCAAGGGATGATGGAACGCGGCATCAAGGCTGCCGACCCGGATTTTGACGGCACGGTCGTGGTGCATATCCAGAAACTGCAGGTCCAATCCTTCTCGCTCGCCGCCCTACGGTCCCGCAACACGCAGGCCGCGGGTGACGTGGTGGTACTGGACGCTGCCGGTAATGAGCTGGCCAGGCATTATGTATGGGCCGCGCTGGTGCCGGAATATACCGCCAGCCGGAGCTACACGGGGCCTGACTATGCCTACCGCAAGGCGGCCACCACCACGCGGATTGGCCCGATCGCAGCCGAATGGACGGAGAAGGCGCTGAAGAAGCTTTATCCAGACTATGACGCGCCGGGTCTTGTGATTGTGGACCGCTAGGCCGCGAGCATCAGTGTCAAAAAAGAAAGCCGTCCACATTGGGGCGGCTTTTTTATGATCTGGGCCAGATATGGAAACTGGGAAAGGGTAGGGGCGGGCAGCCACAGGAGAAGTTAGGGCCAATCATGCGGCCACCCGCCAGGAAAGCGCCGCTGTCAGGGCCGGCGCAATAGGGACGGGGCATCCGGTTCCGTCCCTGCTGATCATCTTATGACACATATGCAATTAATAATCAATCGCAAAAACTAAAAAAGTTGATTTGGGCTGTAGGCATGGGCGAGCGCTCGGCAACTGATGATATCCGGCGTCATCGGATACGCGAAACACCCTGAATGGTTGTGTTAGTTAAACCCAAACGTTGATATCCATGGCGCAGCTTGTAGGCTATCCTTGCATCTGGGGGCAGAAGGGATACGCCCATGGATGTCCGGCGGTTCGTAAGGCCGATCTTTGTCGCCATGCTAGTGTGTATGGTGGGCTATTTCGCGCTGGCCGGTTTCCTCGCCTATCAACAGGACAAGACATCGATCGCGGGGGAGCGCAAGAAGCTCCAAAGCATCACCGAGCAATATCTCAAGCGGCTTGAGCTGCTGGCCGAAGACAATGCCTGGTGGGATGCTGCGGTACAGAATGTTGTCCAGAATTATGACGAGCAATGGGTGAAGGAATCCATTGCTGATACGACCTATACCTACAGCTACATTGTTGGCGTCATGGTGGTGCAGCCAGACGGCACACCCATCTTCAGCCGGATCACACATGGCCTGCCAGCCCCAAGCCAGCTGCTGGATGCAGGGCTTGCCGATGCCGTCAAATCCATGGAACTCCCAGGCATTGATGAGCCTGCAAGCGTCAGTGGCTATATGGTGATCGATGGCAGGCTGTTTGCCTTTGGCGCCAGCATGGTGACCACGGCACTGGGGGTAGCGTCGAATGTGACACCGGCATTTTTCGAAACCCCGCGTCCGTCGCTGGTTTTTGTCGCGGAACTTACGCCGGCGATCCTGATGCAGATGGAACGGGAATATTCCCTTTCGGGGATCGAGTTTCATGTGGCGCCACCGGTGGGAGAGGAGTTTGTCAGCATCGGTATCGCGGGCGCGGACCAGCCTGTCGGATACCTTTCGTGGAAGGTGACGCGGGCCGGGCGCGATATGCTGATGACACTCGTGTGGCCCACGCTCCTGATGCTGGTGATCATCGTATTCCTTATTCGCAATTTCCTGGGCCGCGTGCGGGTGCTGGTGGCCAAGGTGGAAGCCGCCGACAAAGCCAAATCGGACTTTCTGGCTTCCACCAGCCATGAAATCCGCACGCCGCTCAATGCCATCATCGGCTTTTCCGAAATGCTGCAGATGGAGATTTTCGGCAAGATCGAAGGCCAGAAAAACAAGCAGTATGTCCAGCTGATTCGCGAGAGCGGCACCCACCTGTTGTCTGTGATCAACGATATTCTCGATATGTCGAAGCTGGAGGCTGGCCGGTTCGACATTCACCGGGAGAATGTGGAAATCCGTGACCTGGTGGAATCAAGCTGTGAACTGGTCCAGTCGATGGCGCAGGAGAAGAAAATCGACATCAGCTGCGACGTGCCGGACGGGGTGGTCTTTACCGACAAACGGGTGGCGCGCCAGGTGCTTCTTAATGTGCTTTCGAATGCCGTGAAGTTCTCGCCTGAAGGCAGCAAGGTGGAGCTTTCCGGCAAATATGACGGTCAGTGGTACGCGGTGACGGTCAAGGACAATGGCGTTGGCATGACCGAGTACCAGCTAGAGAAGGCGCTCGAGCTGTTCGGCCAGGTGCGGGGCGGTGTGCACACGAAGCACGCGGGCACAGGGCTAGGCCTGCCGCTTGTGGTGCGCTTCATGGGGCTTGTGGGTGGCGGCTTCGATATCCAGTCTGAAGAGGGCGTGGGCACGGAAATCACCCTGACTTTCCCAATGCAGGGCTCTGATGCCCAGCCGTGACCGGCAGCCCAAACTTTTTAGTCATATAAACCTTTTGGAAAGACACGCCCCATACACTGCTGTGCGGGGTTGGCCCGGGACTGTTGTTTTCCCGGGTGTTGGTATGGCTGGGAGATTGTGTGGGCACACCATATAAATTGATGATCGGTGTATTGATGCTGGTTGCAGCGATGCTGCCGGGCCTACCCGCGGTCGCGGGCGACGACAGGCTTATGCTTCTTTATAGCGACTTGGCACCCTATGTGACCTCTTCATCTGACGGCGCACAAGGCTTCCTGGCGGACCACCTCAATACCGCTGCAGATGCCGCAAGCGTTGAGTTGGAGTGGCGTTACATGCCCTGGGAACAACAGATGCCTTTCCTGAGGCGCGCGCCCGGCAATGTGTGTGCGGCTTCACTGTTTCAAACAGCAGCAAGGCGTGAATTCCTGGTGTTCACCGAAGCCGTGGGCAAGGACTATGGCATGGTGGTTGTCGCGCGGAAGTCGGATGCCCGCATTCCCGGCCATCCGTCGCTTGTAAGCCTACTGGATGACGTGCGCCTGAAAGGCGTGGTGCAGGTGGAAACCTCTTATGGGCCGTTTGTGGACCCGCTGCTGGTAGGCCGGGACCTGTTAGTGTCGCCAGGCTCTACCCCGCGGGTGCTGCGCGATCTGGCAACTGGCACTGGCGATTATTTGATCGCCACCAAGCCTACAGTCGAGCATCTGATTGCCCAGTATAATCTTGAAGGCCAGCTCGCGGTCCTGACTGAACTTACCGATATGCAGGATGACATCCTTTTCTATATAGGCTGCACCAAGCCTACAGACGCAAAGCTTCTAGCGCGCTTGAACGGCGCGCTCAGGCACATCGGCCTGGTTTGTCCGGACGGTCCTTGCCGCTGATACCCTATTGGGCCTTTGGCTGGCGTGGGAAGAAGGCGCTGGTGCGCTTGATATAGTCAGCGTAACCCGGGCGACGTTTCTTCAGTGATCTTTCAAGAAGCGGCACGCCCGACCATTTCATCAGCATGAAGGTCATCAGCGCCGGCGCGAACACCAGCGTTATATCGTGGCCGATCAGCCAGAGGCCCCACCACACACAGGCGTCGCCAAAATAGTTGGGGTGGCGGGTGAAGGCCCACAGGCCCTTGTCCATCACCTTGCCTTCGTTTGAGGGGTCTGCCTTGAAGCGCGAAAGCTGCCAGTCGCCCACCCATTCAAAGAAGGCACCCACGGCCCACAGCACGGCGCCAGCATAGGCCCAGATATCCAGGCCTTGGGCCGGGTCGGCGAGAAGCCCCATCACCGGCGCGGCAATAACAAGGATCAGCGCGCCCTGCATGCCGAAAACGAACCATGCGGTGAAGATATGGCGACTCATGCCTGTGCGGGCGCCGATGATTTTCACATAGCGCGGGTCTTCCCCATGTGCCAGATACCGCTTCAACAGATAAAGCGACAGCCGGAGCGACCAGGCGGCCAAAAGCGCCAGCGCCAGCGTCTGTGCCGCGCCAAGGGCAGGCAGCGTGGTGGCCGCGGCACCCGCAGCAACCAGGAAGCCCGTGCCCCAGAAGGCATCGATGAAGCTGACGTGCCCGCGCATCATGGAGAGGATCCACAAAATGACAAGGCAAGCCGCGAGGGCGGTGGCGCCAGTGATATAAATGTCGGTCATTGCTGCTCCCCTATGTGTGATTGGACAATGTACGAAAAGCCGGACTGAATCGATCAAAAATTGGAAGATTGTTGGCGCAGGCGGCTGCAGCATGTATAGGAAAACGGGTCAGGACAAGGATCAGACGTGACGGAACAGGCAACCATTATCGATTTTCTGGGTGCCAGCCTCAGGGGGCTGGAAGCCTCTGGCCGCGCGATCCTCAGCCCCAATGAGCAGAAACTGGCGGACGAGATCGCCGACGCACTCGACCGCGAACTCGAAGACATGGTCAGCCAGCTCGAGTCTGTTGCTTCCTGCCAGCAGGAAGAAGACCTTGAAGACGATACGCCTGAGGAGGAACTTCCCCCGTTTGCAGCTTTCTGCGCGGGCTTGCGCCGCATTGGCACCACGCTTTTGCCGCATCTTATCCATGAATTCGTGAGGTTATGCGGTGAACGGGATGTCCCAACAGGGCCCTTCCGCTGGATTATCCAGGCCCGGGCCGACGCGTTCGTGGCCTATCTGCTGCAGCTGGCGCAAGTGCATGGCTTGGCGTTCGACGATACCCTCACCAAGGTGGGCCGGACGGAACAGATCGCGCTTGCCAACCTGGGGGCGGACCTTCGGGTCGCGATGCAGCGAGAGCTTGAAGGCCTTGACTAAAGGCCTATAAATTGTTCAGCAACTGTTCAG
>JBNKYQ010000180.1:0-6227 GCA_050300975.1 Kordiimonas sp. | reverse complement strand
GCCGCGACCCGAACTTGGGTCTGCACCCGAGGCCAGAGCCGTTCAAGACGATCAGCACCGCTGTGAACTTGGCCCACCAGCCAATCTGCGGCCCAACGGACGAAGTTGGGCCAAAAGAAAAGGGCCCCCGGCGGAGCCCTTTGCGATTTCATGTGTTTTGCGCCGGATGGGGCGGGTGTCTAGCCCTCCAAGAGGCGGGTCAGGCGCGAGATATCATCATCCAGCTGGCTGTCGTCGCGGCGCAGGTCTTCAATCTTTCTTACAGCGTGCATCACCGTCGTGTGGTCGCGGCCACCGAAGCGACGACCGATCTCGGGCAAGGACCGGCTCGTAAGCTGTTTCGACAGATACATGGCCACCTGGCGCGGCCGCGCGATATTGCGGGCGCGGCGCTCGGACAGCATCTCTGCGAGGCGCAGGTTGAAATAGTCGGCCACGGCGCGCTGGATCTCGTCGATCGTCAGCTTGCGGTCGTTGGCGCGGATCAGGTCCTGCAGCACGTCGCGGGTCATGTCCATGGTGATGGGGCGCCCCACAAGGGTTGCGTATGCCATCACACGGTTCAGCGCCCCTTCAAGCTCGCGCACGTTCGACGTGATGCGGCGGGCAAGGAACTCAAGAACCTCGGCGGGCACGATCACGCTCTCGGCCTGCTCGGCCTTCGACTGAAGGATACCAAGGCGGAGCTCATAGTCGGTCGGGTGGATGTCGGCTACAAGGCCCCACCCCAGACGGCTGATGATGCGTTCCTGGATGCCTTCAAGGTCGGTCGGGGACCGATCGGCGGTGATGACCACCTGGCAGCGGTTGTCCACCAGCGCGTTGAAGGTATGGAAGAATTCTTCCTGCGTGCTTTCCTTGTTGGCGATGAACTGGACGTCATCAACCATCAGAAGGTCCACCGCGCGGAATTTCTGTTTGAAGGCGTGCGTGTCCTTGAAGCGGAGCGCGGCGATGAATTCGAACATGAATTTCTCAGCCGAGATATAGACCACGCGCTTCGTCGGGCTCTGGCGCTTCACTTCCCAGGCGATGGCATGCATCAGGTGGGTTTTGCCAAGGCCCACGCCACCGTGCAGGAACAAGGGGTTGAAGGTGACTTCGCCCGATTCGGCAATACGTTTGGCGGCGGCGTACGCCAGCTCGTTCGATTTGCCGACAACAAAGCTGTCAAAAGTGTATTTCGGGTCAAGCGCCGCGCTCTCGTCCGCGCCGGTGGATGGGTCCACCTCAACGGGGGCGGCGGGTGCGCGCTCAATGGGTTTTGCGCCAGCCGCGGCCTGACGGGCGGCAAGGCGGATCGACAGGCCCTTGATGCGCGGGTCTTCGGCCAGGAAGAAATCCTTCAGCCGCGGTGCATAGTGTCGGGTGATCCAGTCGCGCACGAATTTGGTGGGCGCGGTCAGCTCAACCGTGCCGCTGTCGACACCCTGATAGCCCAGCTGCCCAAGCCATGTGGTGTATGCGTGCTGTCCGAATTCGTGCTTGAATTTGTCGCAAACCTTTGGCCATGGCGACGCGTCAAAGTTCGCGTCCATAGCGGATGCTGCCCCCCTCGAAGCCCCCATTTTATTCCTCTCCCTATCAGCCATCGGGCGACTTAATCCCTTACAACTTCCGGCACAATGCCCAATGCCTGGACCTTCTTAGTGATAATTCTCACAATAAACCTGATGCTGACATAAGTGCTCCTGCCTCTCTAGCAAAGCGCCAGTCAGGTCCATGGTCCCGATCTGTTATTTTCAAATGCGACGACGTGATCCCAGCCCCCTTCGAGATCCCTGGCAGGTCTCTCCGGTTATCAGGCCTGAACCACATTCGGGCGGTTCCCAAATTGGGATGGTTGGTCGCCCGGCTGGCCCGCCGCGTAAGATTGGAAGATACATCTGGGGTAGGGGGCCAGCAACTGAATCTATCGCTTGACACAAAGAATCTTCACAGCCCTATGGCGTGAATCAGAGCGGCATACAATATCTTGATTTGGGTAAAAATGGCCCGAATGATGTGCTCATTTTGTTCCCGGTGTGCTCTGCAAAAATGAAAAAAGCCACACCGGAATGGCATGGCTTAGATCGGTAACTTGTCCCTTCCGGCAGCGAATCGGGTTCGCGCCAGAGGCCTCTGCTTACGCGAGCGCTTTAACGCGAGCGGACAGACGGGAAACTTTGCGGGAAGCCGTTTTCTTGTGGATAACGCCTTTCGTCACACCGCGCATGATCTCTGGCTGAGCAGCCTTGAGAGCGTCGCCAGCAGCCGCTTTATCGCCGGAAGCAATTGCTTCTTCAACCTTGCGCACGAACGTGCGGATACGGCTTACGCGGGATTTGTTGATCAAGCGACGACGTTCGTTCTGACGAATACGCTTCTTGGCTTGTGCAGAATTTGCCATTTCTTCTACCTTTTTCGGACCGCGCTTCTAAAACCGTCCAGCGCTTCAGTCCTTGCTTTCTTTGTTCAATCGGGGCCGCGCGCCATAGAAGCTGCGTCCACCAGTTAATTCGAGGTCGGGTCTATATACCCGATATTGGCCCCAGTCAATAGGCTAGGCCCAGTTTTCTCGCCGATTGACGCCTCAGCAGTTTTTAAACTGCGGTTGGCGTTTCTCGATAAAGGCATTCATGCCCTCTTTTTGGTCTTCCGTCGCAAACAGCGAATGGAAGGCCCGGCGTTCAAACAGAAGCCCTTCCGCAAGCGTTGTCTCCAGTGCCCGGTTGGTGGCTTCCTTGGCCAGCGCCACGGATGGGCCGGACAGTTCCGCAATGCTTGCGGCCACTTCCATTGCACCGTCCAGCATGTCTTCGGTTGCCAGCACGCGGCTCACGAGCCCGGAGCGTTCCGCTTCCACCGCATCCATCATGCGGCCGGTCAGCATCATGTCCATAGCCTTCGACTTGCCCACAAGGCGCGTCAGGCGCTGGGAACCACCGATTCCCGGAATAACGCCCAGCTTGATCTCGGGCTGGCCGAACTTGGCGCTTTCGGCGGCGATGATGAAATCACACGCCATGGCGATTTCGCAACCGCCGCCAAGGGCATAGCCGGAAACTGCCGCGATCACAGGCTTGCGCACACGGGCAAACACATTGTTGATCTCGGCGAACATATCCATCTTCAGGACGTCGGCGAACGACCGGCTGGACATCTCCTTGATGTCGGCGCCTGCCGCGAATGCTTTTTCACTGCCGGTGACAACAATGGCACCGATCTCTTCGTCTGCATCAAGCGCGAGCAGCGCTTCCCCCAATTCCTGCAGCAGTTTGCTGTTCAGCGCATTGAGCGCGTCGGGCCGGTTCAGCGTAATCAGTCCCACGCCTTCTTGCTTGTCCAGCAGAATGGTTTCGAAAGTCATCTTTCAGCCTTCTATTGCTCTGATCTGTGGCTGAGACTCCTACTGCCCTGAGCTCAATTTGAAAAGCCCTTTATGGCAAGGAGGCCGGTGTGCCCCGGTTTCGGTCAGCTTTGCGGCTCCAGGCGGAGCATGAGCCGGGCCGCGCCGTCTTCGCCCGTCGTGCCGGTGAAGGTGAGGCGATTCTCCTCGCGCCAACAGTGCATTGCGGCGGTTGGGCTATCGCAGGTCCAGCCAAGGCCGGTCAGCGATTCCCGGTAGGTTTCCATGGCTTTGGCGGGGGTGCCTTCGATAAGGAGCGTGGCTTGGGCCACGGTGCCGCCCGGGGTGTCAAACACCACAGGCTCGCCATCAATCGCCCGAATCACCGACAGCATCGGCACGTCCGGGAAGCCGTCGATGAAGCTTTCTTCGGCGCGCGCGGCTGTGGCCAGAAGCAGGATCATAATCGGAAGCAATAAACGCATGGCTGGGCTGTTTCCCTTCATCGCTGGCAGCTTGGGCAATAGAATGTAGAGCGATTCGATTGCACAATCCGGCTGACCGTACCACCGCAGCCCGGCTTTGAACACTCTTCTCCTTCGCGCCCGTAAGCCTGGAAGCTGTGCTGGAAATAGCCAAGCTCACCATCCACCTGCGCATAGTCCTTCAGTGTGGAGCCGCCCGCCTCAATCGCCTGCATCAGCACTTCGCGGATGATCGGGAACAGCCGTTCGGCGCGCTTGCCCGCCACACTGTCGGCGGTGCGCTTGGGGCTGATGCCCGCCCGCCACAGCGCCTCGCACACATAAATATTGCCAAGCCCCGCCACCAGCTTCTGGTCCAGAAGCGCGGCCTTGATGCTGCTTTTCCGGCCTTTGAGGCCTTTGTTCAGCACATCCAGGTTGAACTGGTTCCCAAGTGGTTCCGGCCCGATGTTCTTCAGAAGCGGGTGATCGTCCATCTTGTCCAGGCTGGTGAAGGTGATGATGCCGAAGCGCCGGGTGTCGTTATATATGATGTGGTCACCACGGGTGGTGATGATCACCACATGGTCGTGCTTGCCCACCTCCGGCACTGGGCTGCCCGCGGGCGTGATGGTCACGCGGCCTGACATGCCCAGGTGCAGGATCACCACAAGGCCGTCCGCGCATTCGATCAGGATATATTTCGACCGGCGGGTGAGCCGTTCGATGCGGTTGCCCGTAAGACGCTCAGCGAAATCCACCGGGATCGGCAGGCGAAGATCCGGGCGGTTGGCCACGGCGCTCCGGATGGTGGCGCCTTCCAGGACCGGCACAAGGCCGCGCCTGACGGTTTCAACTTCGGGAAGTTCGGGCATATTGTCGCGTAGGTCCTTATAATATAAACGAGGCTGGCGCATGGCCGCCGCGTGGGCTATGGTCCGCCAAAATGACAGGGCAAGCCACCATAATGTCAAGCAGCAAAGACGATAAGATGAGCGAAACACATACCGAGGCCCCGGTTGAGGGCGAGGCCACCACCCACTTCGGGTTCAAGACCGTGGCGGAAGACCAGAAGGCCGACATGGTCAAGGGTGTCTTCAATTCGGTGGCCAAACGCTATGACATCATGAATGACGTGATGAGCATGGGCATCCACCGCCTGTGGAAAGATTCTCTCATCAATACGCTCAACCCGCGCGCAGGCATGCACCTGCTGGATCTGGCGGGCGGCACCGGCGATATCGCCTTCCGCTTCCTTGATGCGGCAAAGGACGGCACTGTGACCGTGTGTGATATCAACGCCGAAATGCTGGCGGTAGGCAAGGAACGCGCTGAAAAGGCAGGATACGCGGATCGGGCAGAGTTCGTGTGTGGCGACGCCATGAAGCTGCCGTTCGCCAGCCGGTCGGTCGATGCCTACACCATCTCTTTCGGTATCCGGAACGTTACCCGCATTGATGAAGCGCTTCAGGAAGCCTACCGCGTCTTGAAGCCCGGCGGCACCTTCTATTGCCTGGAATTCAGCCCCGAAGTGGTGCCTGTGCTGCAGAACGCCTACGACACCTATAGCTTCAATGTGATCCCGGCGATGGGCGAGTTCATCACCAAAGACCGCGACAGCTACCAGTATTTTGTCGAATCCATCCGCCGCTTCCCCACGCCCACGAAGTTTGCGGGCATGATCAGGGAAGCCGGCTTTTCCCGCGTGAAGTATCGCACCATGTCAGCGGGCATTGTGGCGATCCACCAGGGCACACGGATATAAGTGGCGAACAGGGGGCAGGTGCGTGCGCACGATCGGATATCTTTTCCAGCTTTATATGATGGCCGTGGGGCTTCGCCGCTTCGGTGCCATCCGTGCGCTGGCGAACATTGATCTGGTGCCCGCGTGGGCGCCCCGGCTTCTTAGGCTGTTTACCTTTTATGTGCCGCACCGTTTCGGCCTGCCAAAGTCTGACGGTGAACGGTTGGCGCTTGCGCTTGCCGCCATGGGCCCGGCCTACATCAAGCTTGGCCAGACGCTGGCGACCCGGCCAGACCTTGTCGGCCGCCCGCTCGCGGAAGGCCTGACCACCCTGCAGGACCGCCTGCCGCCCTTCAAGTTCGCGAAAGCAAAAGCCACCATTGAGGCAGAGCTGGGCGGCAAGCTTGAAGACCATTTCCAATCGTTTGACGAGGTGCCCGTTGCGGCAGCGTCGATCGCGCAGGTGCACAAGGCGGTGACGGAAAAGGGTGTGGCTGTTGCCGTGAAGGTGCTGCGGCCCGATATCGAAGCGCGCTTTGTGCGTGACCTGAAGCTGTTTGACTGGCTGGCGGGCATCGCCGAACGGAATGTGAAGGAAGCGCGCCGTCTGCGGCTGACCAAAATTGTCGACAAGGTCAAGGAAACCAGCCTCCGCGAGATGGACCTGAGGCTTGAGGCAGCGGCAGCGGCA
>JBNKYQ010000179.1:0-6261 GCA_050300975.1 Kordiimonas sp. | reverse complement strand
AGGCCGCCCACGACCGTATCGTCACCCAGGCCGCCATAAAGCGTGTCATCACCAGCTTCGCCGACTGCAAGGTCATTGCCCGCGCCCACGCCGATACGGTCATTGCCGGTGCCGCCATAATAGGCGTCATCACCCGTGTCGCCTGCACCGGCCCACAACTGGTCGTCACCGGCCATGCCGTAGGCGATATCGTCACCCGCCATACCTTTCAGGATATTATCCGCATCATTGCCTGTGATCGTATCATCCCCTGCAGCCCCGGTTGCGTTCTCGATAAGGACATCTTCCATAATGAAGAGCGTGTATTTTTGAGCAGCGCCGTCCCAATAGTTGATCGTGGAGCCAATATTGCTCCAACTACCCGGCGTCAGATCAAGGTGAACCGGTGTATCGCCGTTGAATACACCAAGAGTATCCTCTCCTGCGTAATCCCAGATGGTCAGATAATGGCGGTCAGCAAGGTCGAAAAGATACTGTTGGTTGCCCGCCGTTGTAACCGTATCCACGCCATACAGATACTGTAGTGCCCGAATATCGAGTGACATAAACGTTTGAGGTGCTAGGTCTCCCTCCGTTCCACCGTTTCGTGCATCGCCATTGTAGCTCATCACGGTAAAGTCCCAGCCATCCAAAGATGGCTCCAGGACTGCAGCGTTAATTCCGGATTCTCCCAAATAAGGATTCGATATGGCCAGCCAAGTCTCATGTGGGTGTTTCAGGCCCAATGCGTGGCCGAACTCATGTAGGAGGACCTGACCAAAGGCCACATCAGTCTCTTCATCCAGCTTTCCATTTATCAGCCAAATGTCGCCGTCTTGAGCGTCGCTTGGAAAGCCCCCATAGGTATAAGCTGCAGCATCTACCCACTCCAGATCTGTCCAAGCTATTCTGATCGTACCCGCTGTACTGCCTTCCTCCATCACTTCAAGAAATTTCAGGTTGGAGAAGGATTCAATCATGTCCATGCTAAAAACAAGATTTTCCCGGCCATTCTGGGAAAGTGCACGAAAACCTACATAAGGCTGTGATCCTTCCGGATAGTAAAGACTATGAAAGTGGCTATTCACGTCAGGAAAGCTGTAAGTCACCTCTGTAATGCCAGAATTTGTCTCCTCAAAGCGGTAAGACATAAGCAAGGCGTCAATTTCATTGTTTTCCGAAAGCTCGACCCACTCACGAGGGCTAAAAGACTGATATACACTCCCATCACCTGGTAGAGTGAGAAACCAGTCTTCAGTGACATCTTCAGCGTTTATGTCCTGTAGCAACAAAGAGCCAAATTTTCCCAGGTCAATCAACACGCCTTCCGCGTCCTGCGAAAATGTCAGCTCCTCATAGGCAAGAAATGTCAGGCGAATATCAATGATGTCTTCAATTGGATCAAAATCCAAAATAACGTCATTGCCGCTTGTGTCTGTGCTAGGAAAAAGCGGCCTAATTCCAAAAATAAACAAGTCGCTGCCAGCCCCGCCAGACAATGTATCGTCATCACGGCCTCCGACCAGAGTATCGTTGCCCTCGCCGCCATACAGGACATCATTTCCCCACCGAACGTCCTGAATCAAATCGTCACCGGCGCCTCCATATGCCTGATCGTGCCCCTCTGCACCTTCAAGGGTGTCATTGCCAGCATGACCAAGCAAAACATCGTCACCACTTCCGCCACTAAGTCGATTGTCCGCGTCGTTCCCTTCGAGGGTATCAGCGGCTACGGTTCCCGTGACATTTTCGATATCGATCAAAACATCGCCATCAGCGACGCCTCCCGAACCGATGCCAGTCAGCAGGCTGACATGCACTCCCTCTACCGTGTCGAAATTGCCTCCCGGGGTAATTTCCCAGGCCCACCAATCAATCCCTTCACCGCCGTCAAGCGTATCCGCTCCAACGCCGCCATAGAGAAAGTCGTTTCCACTACCGCCCTCGATCAGGTCGTTACCATCCTGTCCGTAGATGAAATCCCCGCCATCACCAGCCTGAATGGTGTCATCATTCGATGTACCCCGGAGCTCATCGCCCTCATCGGTGCCTTCAATCCACCCCATAAAATTCCTCATCGCTTGCCTGAAGGCTCAGTCTCACCCCAAAGTGTTAATGGCACATTAAAGATAAAATGCCATTCAAATATTCCCCAAGGCACACTTATCCCCATAGTTATACCCCTGTGGAAAACTCTGTTGGGGAAAAGCGGAATTGTTTGTTGGATCGCGCGACGGAAGCTGTATTGTCGCCCTCACCAGGCTCGAGGGGCGTAAGACCCCTGGGGAGGAGGCCTGGGCTCAGGGTTTGGAACCGCACCACGGAGGGTCGCACTTTATGGAAGCTGTCAAGAATGACGCTGCCAATGATGATGGCGGTGAGCTGAAGTATCGCCAGCCGCCACATAACCTGGAAGCCGAACAGGCGCTTCTGGGGGC
This sequence comes from Kordiimonas sp., assembly GCA_050300975.1. Classification (GTDB taxonomy): domain Bacteria; phylum Pseudomonadota; class Alphaproteobacteria; order Sphingomonadales; family Kordiimonadaceae; genus Kordiimonas. The sequence continues at coordinate 3,844 of JBNKYQ010000179.1, read as the reverse complement.
AATACTCGTGAACAACGAAGCCGCACAGAAAGTCCAGGGCTTCCTGATGGCCGAGCATTTCTACGAGCCCGTTCACGGCCGCATCTACGACAGTGTCCTCAAGCTGATGGACAAGAACCAGATTGCGGACCCGGTGAAGCTCAAGCCCTACTTCGAAGGTGATGAAGCGCTTGCGGATGTGGGCGGCGCGCGGTATCTCGTGCGTCTGGCGGCTTCCGCCACCACCATCATCAATGCCGAAGACTACGGTCGCACCATCTATGATCATGCCATGCGCCGCGCGCTCATACAGATCGGGGAGCAGATGGTGAACGACGCGTACGACGCGCCCGTTGACGTTGAGGCCACAGAGCAGATCGCAGATGCTGAAAAGCAGCTGTTCGATCTGGCTGAAATGGGCCAGGCTGAGACGGGCGCGCAGGCATTCTCAAAGGCGCTCAGAACTGCCGTCGAGAACATCGAGAATGCCTATAAGGACCCTGACAGCCTTTCCGGTGTCACCACCGGTCTGTCTGCGCTCAACGACAAGATCGGCGGGCTGCATAACTCGGACCTTATGATCCTGGCCGGGCGGCCAGCCATGGGGAAAACCGCGCTCGCCACCAACATCGCATTCAACGCCGCCAAACGCTATGCGGATGATCGCCTGGCAGGTATCCCGCCAGAGAAGTCCAAGGGCGCCGTTGTCTGCTTTTTCAGCCTCGAGATGTCAGCGGACCAGCTGGCCGCTCGTATTCTGTCTGACCGCGCCAACCTCGTCTATGACGGGCCAGAGCCGATCCAGTCGCACAAAATGCGGCAAGGCAGCCTGGACCAGCGCCAGTTCGAAGCCATCGCCCGCGCGGCGATTGAGCTAGAGGATGTGCCGCTTTTCATCGACGACACCCCTGCCTTGACCATTGCGGCGCTCAGAAACCGTGCACGGCGCCTGAAGCGCCAGCATAACCTTGGCCTCGTGGTGGTCGATTACCTCCAGCTGCTGCGCGGGTCCGGCAAAGGCACGGCCGCCGACAGCCGCGTCCAGGAAATCTCAGAAATCACCCGTGGCTTGAAGGGCCTGGCGAAGGAACTCCATGTGCCGGTGCTCGCGCTATCGCAGCTCAGTCGGGGCGTGGAACAACGGGAAAACAAGCGCCCGATGCTGTCTGACCTTCGGGAATCGGGCTCGATCGAGCAGGACGCGGATATGGTGATGTTCGTGTTCCGGGAAGAATACTACAAGGAAAAGGAAGAGCCTTCCCAATCCGACCAGGAAAAGCACGTCCAGTGGCAGGCGGAGATGGAAAACCTGTACGGCAAGGCGGAATGTATTATCGGCAAGCAGCGTCACGGCCCGGTGGGCACCGTGCATCTGGCGTTCGAGAAGGACTGCACGCGCTTTACCGACCTTATCGAGGAAGATCACCTGCCCGAACGGTTCGACTGACCTTTAGCGCAGCACACAATCAAGAAAGGCGGACCTCAGGGCCCGCCTTTTTCTTTGCTTTAGTCGCAGGTGATTTCGGTTTTGCTGCCGTCTTCACGCTCAATCACGACCGTTCCGCCGTTCTTGGTACAATTGACGCTGCCGTCCTTGGTGTGGACCACCACCTGATCCCCACGGTTTTCGATCTCGATTGAGGCTCCGCTCCCTGAGAACATCTTACTTTCTTCGGATGTCAGACTGGCGCTGACAAGGGCCAGCACAACGGCGCCACCGGCCAATGCAATGAAAAGTTGGTTTCGTGTCATCATTTTCCCCTCGCTGTTAGGTCGCTTTTCTGATTTTGTAACGACCAGAAAAATATGGGGAAAAACGGCGGAAATTTCAACCGAACTCTTGCACGCCTGATTGCAACCGGCAACTGACGCGGCCTAGAAGCCCATCATGTTGCGGTGTTCCTTGGGCACCCGAAGCATCAGGCCATCCAGATCAGGCGTGATGACAACCTGACAGCCGAGGCGCGATGTGGCACTGAGCCCAAGCGCCAGGTCCAGCATTTCTTCTTCGTCCTCGCTCGCTTCAGGCAAGCGGTCGAAATGCGCGTCATCAACGATCACATGGCAGGTGGAACAAGCCATATTGCCTTCGCAGGCGCCTTCCATTTCAATCCCTAGCTCATGAGCCAGTTGAAGCGCGGTCACGCCCGGTTCGGTCTCAACGGCCTTTTCTTCGCCGCCTGGCAGCACAAAAGTCACGGTTATCTTGCTCATGGCTTCAGCCCTCCCATAGTCTTCACAGCGCTGATCAGTGTTTCCGCTGCAAAATCAATCTCGTCATCATCGGTGAAGCGCCCAATGCCAATCCTTAGAGCAGATTTCGCCAAAGCGTCTGTGCGGCCGATGGCCTGTAGCACGTAGGACGGCCCACTGACAGCGGACGCGCAGGCCGCACCGCTTGAGACCGCCAGCGTGCGGATATTGGCCAACAGCAGGTCTCCATCAAGGCCCGGAAAGCTGACATTCAAGTTCCCAGCCCAGCGCTGATCTTCATCTCCATTGATAACAAGGTTTGGCAATGCTTTGAAAAGTTTGAACTTAAACCTGTTCATCAAATTAGCCAATCGATCCTTTTCCTGCGCCATTTCTGCCTTGCAAAGCGATGCTGCAGCGCCAAATCCCGCCACCAGCGCAGGCGCCTGCGTGCCTGAACGGATGCCGCCCTCCTGCCCGCCGCCGGACATCTGTGGCGTCAGCGCTGTCTGCCGCCCCTCGCGCTTGTATAAGGCGCCAACACCCTTGGGTCCGTATATCTTGTGACCGGAGATGCTCATCAGGTCGATGTTCATCGCCTCCACATCCAGCGGCTCCTTGCCAAAGCCCTGCGCGGCGTCTGTATGAAACACGGCACCCTTTTCACGGCAGATTGCGCCGATCTCGGCCAAAGGCTGGATCACGCCAATCTCGTTATTGACCGCCATAACCGAGACAAGCGCGGTTTCCGGCGTGACTGCCTCTGCAAGTTGGCCCAGATCGATCAGGCCGTTTGGCCGCACCGGCAGGTAAGTCACGCGGCACCCTGCCTTCTCAACCGTTTTTGCCGCCTCCAGCACGCATTTATGTTCGGTCACCACCGTCACCATGTGCGGCTTCTTCTTGCCCCAGACATCCATGATGCCCTTGATTGCCAGGTTGTTGGCTTCCGTAGCGCCTGAGGTAAAATATATTTCACCCGCCTTGGCGCCAATGACTTCTGCGACCTGTTCACGTGCAATATCAAGCGCAGCCTCGGCTTCCCAGCCGAACCGGTGCGTTGACGAATGCGGATTGCCGAATTTGGTGGTCAGGTAAGGCATCATGGCATCCAGCACCCGCTCATCCATCGGCGTGGTGGCCTGATAGTCCAGATAGATGGGCGTTTTCACCATGATGCGGTGTCTCCCGCGACTATTTTGCCCGCGTACGGGTGTAAATGGATTTCCAGGCTGCAACGAAGGCGCCGATGTCAGCGTCTGTCGTGCCGTAGCCAAGCGACACCCGGATGGAGCATTCAGCATCTTCTGGCGCGAACCCCATGGCTGTCAACACGTGCGACACCTTCACCTTGCCTGATGAGCAGGCAGACCCAGAGGAAACGCAAATCCCGTTCAGGTCGAAGTGCATAACCTGGGTCTCGCCCTTGACGCCCGGCATGATCAGGCAGCTGGTGTTAGCCAAGCGCTCGGCGTCGCTGCCCACGACAACAACATCATTGGCGGCCGCGCGGACCTCGGCTTCAAGCCTATCCCTGAGCGCGCGGATGCGGTCCATGTCACCAAGGCCAACCATGGCTTCCATGGCTGCGGTTCCAAACCCGGCGATCCCGGCGACATTTTCCGGCCCAACCAAATCATACAGGACATTCGCTTGCGCGCGGAAGGTGGGG
>JBNKYQ010000178.1:0-6268 GCA_050300975.1 Kordiimonas sp. | reverse complement strand
TGGGTGCCCTGGGCGAAGACTGGCACTTCACGGCTGAGGCCATCTGGTCCCGCAACAAGAACCCAGTTGACTGGAAAGAACTGCGTCGTTCCGTTATCGCCACTGCGGCTGACGGTTCGCCAATCTACGACCAGCCAAGCGGGTTCGACCTGATGCTGACCAACAGCACCGGTGGTAGCTCCAACGTTTATGCCTTCTCCTTCGACAAGTCCTGGGATACTGGCTTCAGCGTATTCGGTTCCTACACCTACACCGATGCCAACATCGCGAACGAAGGTACGAGCTCCACTGCTCAGTCCAACTATAACTTCGCGGCTCACCTTGACCGGAACAACCGTACGGTTGGTACGTCTCCATTTGAGCGTCGTCACCAGATCAAGCTTGGCGCAACCATGCGCAAAGACTTCTGGGAAGACAACTTCACCACGGTTAGCTTGTTCTACACTGGCCGCTCTGGCCGTCCATACAGCATCGCGTTCGATGAGTTCCTCCAGTTTGGTGGTAACCGCTCTATCGACAGCGGCGACGGTCACCTGGTCTATGTTCCAGAAACAAGTGAAACTGCGATCGCTGGTTCTGCTGGTGCTGCTACTGCGAAAGTGATCTTCGCTGACGCAGGCGTACAAGCTGACTTCGACGCCCTTGTGAACAATTTCGGTCTCAAGCGTGGTCAGTCGGTTGACGCTCAAGGCGAGCGTGGCCCATGGACCAACGACCTTGACCTGCGTGTTTCCCAGGAAGTTCCTGTAGGCAAGTACGGCAAGATCGAGCTGTGGATGGACATGCAGAACGTCCTGAACTTCATCAACAACGGTTGGGGTGAAGTATACGAGTCCAACTTCGCACAGCAGGCCATGGTTGATGTGCAGGTTAACCAGTCCACTGGTCAGTTCACCTACACCAACGTAGATGCTGCACCGTTCCTGACGTTCCGCGATGTGGATAGCGTTTGGACTGTTCAGTTCGGCGTGAAGTACAAGTTCTAAGGGGACATACTCCCTAGTTCTGCGCCCGGGGGGACTCTCCCCGGGCGTTTGTTTTTTTAAACCTTTTTATCCATAGACCTTTTTTCATCGCTGTGGTTTAAACGAGTGCGTCGGAAGGGACTCTGTTAACATGACGAAAAAAGAAGAAACCGGGCACAAGTCCGGTATCCGCCGGGAAAATGTCGCCAAGATTCTGGCTGCTGCCGAGACGGTGTTTGCGGAAAAGGGCTTCAAGGGGGCGAGCGTTGGGCTGATTGCCGAGCGCGCTGGCGTACCAAAGCCAAACGTCTATTATTATTTCGGTGCCAAGGAAGACCTCTATAAGCGGGTTATTGAGGGCGTCTGCTCTATCTGGCTGCATGCGGCCGATACGTTCGACGAGACGGAAGACCCGGCAGAAGCCATCAGAACCTATGTGGCGTCCAAGATGGACCTGGCTCGCATCCGGCCCCATGGTTCACGCCTGTGGGCGATCGAGATGGCCTCGGGCGCACCATTCCTGCAGGAATATCTGACAGGCACGGTAAAGCCGTGGCTTGAAAGCCGCGAAGCCGTGCTGGAACGCTGGATGTCGGAAGGCAAGTTGGCGCCGGTGAAGGCACGGTACCTTTTCTATATGATCTGGGCAACCACGCAGAACTATGCGGATTTTGAAGCGCAGATCAATGTGATGAACGAGGGCGAGCCGCTGAGTGACAGCCAGTTCGAGGAAGCTAAGGAAACCGTGATTTCCCTGATTCTGAAGAGCGTCGGCCTTTAGGGCAGACCATTGATCAAGGCAAAAGATAGGGCGGCTTTCGGGCCGCCTTAATCGTTTTGGGCTCTATTCGTTTTCACCAAGTATTTCGATCAGCTTTAGTCCGGCGCGCCGGATATGGGCCTTGCTGGCCATGATGCCATCTGGCGAAGGCGCCGGTGCCAGCAGGCCGTCCTCAAGGCGGAAGTCCACACGGCCCTCCTGGTCGATGATGGCGAAGCTTTTGGGGAATTCATAGTCGCAGCCCGTGAGGACCTCAGTTTTGCGGGGGACAGCGCGTAAGGGCCCTGCGCCCATTTCGGCGCGCACGAGCGGCAGGATATCCCTGTGGCTCCTGATCCAGTCGGTCCGGACGGTGGCTCCCAGAACCAGGAGCGGCACCTTGGTTTGCGCGTCATTCAGATTGCTGCCATGGCCGATGGTGTCATTGTCAAAAACCTCTTCGCCGTGGTCGGACGTGACAATCACCAGTGTATCGGCCAGCAGCCCGGCCGCCCCCAGGTCACGAAGCATCTGACCAATGCGCCGGTCGGTTGCCCGAATGGCGGCACGGTAGGCGTCAAGGGTTGCACTGGCCCGCTGATCATATGGGAAGTGGGGCCCGCTGAAGTAAGCCAGGTGGGCCCAGGGGGCGTCCCCAGTGCGCTTAAGGCGCGCCACCGTCTGGGCTGCGACAAAGTCATCTCTTGCCGCGCCACTGCCCGCTGGGGCGATGTCACGCTCGGCGCCCGGCAGGTAGGTCCTTGCCAGGTCATACCAGTCAAGGGACTGGGCTTCGGCAGTGCTGATCACGTAGCCCGCGCCAGCAAGGGCCGCGAACATGCCCTGCGCCCGACCGCTGTGGCGGGCCTGCCCGAAGCGGGTGGCCAGTTCCCCGGACAGGAGCGTGTGCATGCCGAAATGGGTGCAGTTGGCAACACTGCTGTGATCCAGAGACAGGTATCCACGCTCCCCCAGCCGCAAAAGGTTAGGCGCCAGCAAGCTGTCAGCCCGGATGTCCATGGCGCGGGTGCTATCGACAACAATCAACAAGAGGTTACGGCTGTTGTTCACGCGCCATGCTTTGCTGTCAGCCAGAGGGCGTAGCGTTCCGTCATAGGACTGGGCGTAGGGGTTGGGAGGTCGCGGGCCGAATATGGGCGTAAATATCCCCTCTGCATAATAGTGGTGGAGGCCACTGAAAAACACCAGATCCCTCTGGGCATCTAGGAGACCCTTGTCCCTCTGATACAGCAGGAAACCATATAGCACCTGCGCAGCCATGAGGCTGGCGAGCAGAGTGGCCACCAGCTTGCGGACAGACAGGCCAAACCGCCAGGGCAGAAATCGGGCCGCCAGATAGGCCAGGACAGCGACAAGTGCCAAAAGGTAAAGAACCGTACTGGATAGGCCGATCTGTTCCCGTGCCTGTGGCTGGAACGCCAGCGACAGCACAAAGCGGTTCAGGTGCAGGCTGGTAAAGTGGTGGATGGCAATCTCGATCGTCAGGACCGACACACACAGGGCGAAAAAGACATGCGCGATCAGCGGCCGGATCAGGGCAAGATAGTGCCGGACCAGCATGAAGGCGCAAAACAGAAACAGACTATGTAACAGGGGGACAAGACTGGCCAGGTTCCATGAAAGCGCTGGCCAGGTCGCACCGGCCAGCAGCAATAGAATGGCAAAGGCCTCGAAGCGGTTTGCCGCTACATGCGCCTGCTTCAAATGGTCCCCTACCCAACGAATGATGTTTGGAATTCTTTCCATATGATCTCGGGTTGGCCTGGAGCCTCAATGCTGGCGCGGCAAGCCGCTTTGGGTTTATTTCCGGGCCAGGTCCTCCGGCAGCTTGCGGCCTCCCGCCCAGAACAGATACCCCTTTACGATGGCGATAAGGAAACCTACCGTCAAGGCGGTTCTGAGGCCATCTTCGCCGGTGCGTGCCAGCTCATAGTCGCTGACAGCACCAACCAGCACCGGGCCAAGACCCATGCCGATCAGGTTCAGGACAAGGAACAGTACCGCGGATGACATGGCACGCATGTTTGCGGATACAAGGCGGTGGGTGACAGCGATTGATGGCGCCAGATAGAGCGTGGCCAGGATGACAACACAGAAGTAGGTGCCGAACATCATGTATTTGCTTTCAGTATAAAGGGCGACCAAGCCAAGTGGGATGGCGCAAACGGCGGTCAGGCCGGGCAGCCACAAGTACCAGCGCACGTCCTTTTCGCCAAAGCGGTCTGTAAGCGCACCACCTAGGAAGGTACCGATCATGCCGCCAACGCCCGCCAGGAAGCCAAGCGTCAGGCCGATCTCACTGGGGGCGATGCCATGGTAGCGCACCATGAAGCTGGGCATGAAGTTGCCTGTGCCGTAGCTCACGAAGCCGGACATGGCGCAGCCGAAGGCAATGTAAGGGAAGGATTTCAGGCGGAACAGGACGCCGAAGGCTTCAAAAATCGAATAATTTTTCTCCGGCTTCTTTTCGTCGTGCAGTCCCCGCGGCGGTTCCGGCACCGTCATGCGCAGGATGATCGCCAACAGAACGCCAGGCAGCCCCACCATCATGAAGGTGGTGCGCCAGTCGTAGGCTTCCTGCAGGTAACCGCCGGACGTGTAACCAAGGAAAACTCCCAGGTAGAGGCCTGCGGAATAGACCGCGAGCGCCGTTGAACGCCGCTTGGCGGTATACATGTCAGAGATCATGGAATGCGCTGGTGGGCTGCCGCCTGCCTCGCCGATGCCAACGCCTACACGGGCCAGCAACAGCTGCATGAAGTTCTGCGCCATGCCTGAAAGCGCCGTCATGACACTCCACACCGTCAGGGAGATGGAAATGATATTGCGCCGGTTATACCGGTCAGCAAGTTGGGCGATAGGGAGGCCAAGAATGGTATAAAGGAGCGCGAAGGAGATGCCCGACAGGAGACCCAGTTGGGTATCTGAAAGGCCCAGATCATTCTTGATGGCTTCCTGCAGGATCACCAGGATCTGTCGGTCAATAAAATTGAACGCATAAACAATGGTCAGAACCACAAGCGCATAGGTGCGCGCCTTGTTCGACAGACCGCTGACCGGCGGTGTCTCTACAGTCTCTTTCATATATCTCCCCTCGCTGCCGGGGTTAACAGACTGGCAGCTAGCGCCTTCCCAAACGCATACAGAACAAGCTAGGCTGCTTTTGCTGTCCGGCAAGGGCGGAACGTTACGGAAACCTGGTGGGAGGCAGCCAGCCTTATGAAAACCATCATCCTGCAGTCGCACGCGCCAGATGCCTTGACGCCGTGGTTGCGCAAGTGCCTCGCCTCCGTCGAGGCCTGGGCCGCGCTTGTTGGGGCCGATTACCGCTTTCAGGGCGATGAGCTGTTTGACCACATCCCCGCCTGGGTCCGGGACAAGGTCGCGCCCCAGACAGTGATCGCCACTGACCTGGCGCGCCTGCGCCTGATGCAGCAGGCCTTGCGTGAAAGCTATGACCGCGCGCTGTGGCTGGACGCCGACATGCTGGTGTTTGCGCCTGAGCGCCTGCCGGTACCTAAAGACCCACATGCGGTGGGGCGGGAAGTGTGGGTGCAGCATTCAAGTGGGGGGCTGAAGGCCTACCGGAAGGTGCATAACGCCTTCCTGATGACCACCAGGGATGACACGTTCCTGCCGTTCTATGCCGACGCGGCCGAGCGCATGCTCACGCGTGCCAAGCCGCCGCTGGTGCCCCAGTTTATCGGGCCGAAACTTCTGACCGCCCTTCACAACATGACGGACCTCCATGTTGAGGAACGGGCAGGGATGCTGAGCCCGCTTGCGCTAAGGGACGTGCTCACAGGCGGTGGCGCAGCACTTGAACAGACGCTCGCCGGCCACAAAGTGCCGCCTGCGGCCTTCAACCTGTCCGCCAGCTATATGGGGCGCAAAAGCGACGGCGTGTTGAACACGGAAGCGGATTATGAAGCTGTGATCGAAAAACTGGTTGCCCCATAGGTGCGCAGTTATTCCGCCCGTTTGTCGATGCGCTGCCGGAAGGCCTCGGTGCTTTCCTTCCGCTCGGAATAGCGGTCGACCATATAATCCTTGTTGCCGCGGGTCAGCAGGGTGAATTTCACCAGTTCTTCCATCACATCCACGATACGGTCATAAAAGGATGAGGGCTTCATGCGGTCATTGTCGTCAAACTCCAGCCAGGCTTTCGGCACTGACGACTGGTTGGGAATGGTGATCATGCGCATCCAGCGGCCGATGACCCGCATCTGATTGACGGCGTTGAAGGACTGCGACCCACCACAGACCTGCATCAGCGCAAGCGTTTTGCCCTGGGTTGGCCGTACGCCCTGAAGCGCCAGCGGGATCCAGTCGATCTGGGCCTTCATGATGCCCGTAATCGCGCCGTGGCGTTCCGGGCTGACCCAGACCTGCCCCTCTGACCATTCCGACAACGACCGCAGTTCCTGCACCTTGGGGTGGCTCACAGGGGCATCGTCCGGAAGTGGCAGGCCGGACGGATCGAAGAACCGCACCTCGGCCCCGAAACGCTCCAGCAGTCGAC
>JBNKYQ010000177.1:0-6282 GCA_050300975.1 Kordiimonas sp. | reverse complement strand
GGCAACACTTTCAAGCAGATCCATTACCAGAACTATCTGGCTGCCAAACAGGATAGTCACCGCGGCGGCAATGAGATTGCCGTCATCACGGCCCAGGGCCAGATTGTGATGGGCGATGGCCCGATCACCGTCAGCGCTGCTGAAACGCTGGTGGGTTATATCCGCAATGCCCGCAACAATCCGAAAACGGCGGCCATTGTGCTGCGGGTCAACAGCCCCGGCGGATCCGCCTTCGCGTCCGAACTGATCCGCCAGGAACTGGTCGCGGCCCAGGAACAGGGCCTGAAGGTTATCGCCTCCATGGGCCCGGTTGCGGCGTCTGGCGGCTACTGGATTTCTGCGACCGCTGATGAAATCTGGGCAGCACCTTCCACCATCACGGGTTCTATCGGCATCTTCGGCGTGATCCCCACGTTTGAAAACACGCTCGCGAAAGTGGGTGTGCACACAGACGGTGTCGGCACGACTGAGATGGCTGGCGCCTTCTCTACCGCGCGGCCACTTTCTGACATGACCAAGGATGTGATCCAGCAGTCTATCGAAAATGGCTACAGCCAGTTCCTGTCGCTGGTGGCGGAAGGCCGCAACATGACAGTTGAGGATGTAGACAAGATCGCACAGGGCCGTGTGTGGGTTGGCGCGACTGCCAAAGACCTGGGCCTGGTTGACCATCTGGGCGGCTTTGAGGACGCCGTGGCTGCCGCAGCGTCCGCAGCGGGCGTTGAAGACTATAATGTTGTCTTTTACCGCGACTATCCGAACAAGTGGGACCAGATGATCGCCGACATCCTGAACTCAAGCGTTGGCACCGACTTCCAGTCGCAAGCGTCCCAAAGCCTGTCACCAGTGATGCAGACGGCGATGAAGCTGAAGGGCGAAGCCGACATGCTCCTCAACTTCAATGACCCGATGGCCAGCTATGCCCTGTGCCTCCTGTGCAAGGTGGAATAGCCGTGGCTGAGGTCAAGAAAACAGATGAGGAATGGCGCGCAGAACTGACGCCTGAGCAATATGCCGTGTGCCGCTGTGGCGGTACCGAGGCACCCTTCACTGGCAAATATTGGAATACCAAGACACCCGGCACATATCACTGCGCCGGGTGCGGCGCGCCGCTCTTTTCAAGCGACACGAAGTATGAAAGTGGCTCTGGCTGGCCCAGCTTCTGGGATGCCATCAGCACAGATGCTGTGGCGGAAAAGACCGACACCAGCCACGGCATGGTGCGCACAGAAATCCTGTGCGCCAAATGCGACAGCCACCTGGGCCATGTGTTCCCTGATGGGCCGCAGCCAACCGGCCTCCGCTACTGCACCAACAGTGCGTCCTTAAAGCTGGAACCAAGCGAAGGCTAGCGTTCGCAATTATGCAACGCCGCCTTCCGTTTTATCCATCTACTGAAACACACTGAGCAACTCTATCTTTCCTTCAAACGCAGTACCACCTGCCAGACAGTGAAGGAAAGACCCATGACCACGACCACACACTCCCCCCGCACCATCCTGCGTGTTGACGCCAGCGCACGCAAAAGCGGCTCCGTAAGCCGCGATTTCACCAGCCAGTTCATTGAAGAGCTGGGCGCAGGCGAAGAAACCGCCGTGTTGGTCCATGACCTGGCGGGCGGCCTGCCGCTGATCGACGAAGAGTGGGTCGGCGCGAACTTCACGCCTGATGAAGACCGCACAGAAGCCCAGAAGCAGAAACTGAAGCTGTCTGACGACCTGATCGCAGACCTGAAGGCCGCTGACATCATCGCCATCGGCGTACCGGTTTACAATTTCGGCATCCCGGCAGCTCTGAAGGCGTGGGTGGATATGATTGCCCGCGCGCGTGTGACCTTCCGCTATACTGAAAACGGCCCTGAGGGGCTGCTCAAGGGCAAGAAAGCCTATCTGTTCGTGGCCTCCGGCGGCACGCCTGTGGGCTCAGAGATTGATTTCGCCACCAGCTACCTGAAGCATATCCTGGGCTTTGTCGGCATTGAAGACGTCACCATCGTGGCCGCTGACCAGATGGCCATGGACGCGGAAGCAAGTCTTGCCCGCGCCAAATCCCAGCTCAGCCAGGCGCTGGCGGCCTAACGGCCTTCCGGCCCCGGAGCCGGGGTCGGTGCTCCCTCAGTATCCGGTGCCTGTTCAGTTGGCTGGGCAGGTGCCATCTCCGCCGAGGTCTCGAAATCGGAGGTATCACCTCGTATCAGCTGCAGCAGGCTGATGTCACTGAGGCCCACGAACACCACGAAGAACATCACAATCATCATGGTCATGAAATAACTGACCCATATGAAACCGGCCTTGAAGAAAGCCTTGAACCAGCCCTGCCCCTGCCCGATCTTGAGCGCGATGATCAGGTAAAGCGATGTCCCCCACCAGAAGATAGATAGCCCCAGGTCGCCGCCCACCTTGGGGATGATGATCATCAGTGCCAGCAGCAGCATGAACAGGAAGGTGTGGAAATGCAGCGCGAAAACGAATTGCTGCAGATAGCGCCTGTCTTTGCCCCAATGGAAAATCCGCAACAGGAAAGCAAAGAACGGCATCAGCACAAAGAGCGCTTTGGGTAGCCAGTCGTTGAACAGATCGTTGAATTTTTCCGGGTCCCTCAAAGCTTCTGCGAGGCTGGTGGTCGCACGCTTGACCGCCACCGGGGTATCCGGGTTGTTCAGAATCCGGTCAATGTCCGCCTGCTTCAGGCCCTGCCGTTCAGCGTGGCTGTTGGGCACAAACATGGCAACGCAGAAGCGGTAAGGCCCGCCAGGATCGAAAATCGCACAGTCTTGATCAGCCTCAGTGCCCGCGTCGTCACCGCCGTCTGTGCCGCCAAAATTCATCTGCACGCCGCCACCGGCCAGGTTTTCGCGCAGCATGTCCTTGGTGACGTCCGGCATCTGATCGAACTCTTCGCCCATCAGGTCGCGCAAAGCGTCATCCACTTCCGCCGCCCGCGCCTTGATTTCCTCGTCCGACAGCGTTGTCCGACCCAGTGCGTCACGTTCTGTCTTGTCCGATAGCTTCTTCAGCCGCTCCAACGCCCTGGCTTTGCGCTCCTCGGGCGTCAGCTCCGCAGGTGTAGTGTCCTCATCGGCCACCGCTTCCGGCTGGGCGGCTGCATCCTGACTTTCCATATCGGCTCCGACGCCTTCCGTCGCGGCCTCAAGCGCCGCATCCGCCTGGTCCTGGGCTTCCTGTTCCTCTATTTCCGCCTGCTCCTTGGGCTGCACGTTGATATCCAGGATCAGGATATCCGCCACCGAAAGGATCACGAAAAACAGAATCGACATGACGATATAAAGCCGAAGCGGCGGCACGAAGCGCGCGCGGCGCCCGTCCTTGAACGCCCGTGTCAAGCCGCCCGGCACGAGTGCGAGCAACACCAGCGTCTTGAAAAGGCGGCTATCGGTGGAGACAACATCGTCCAGGATTTCCCGAAGCAGCGTCCAGATCGGGCGCTTCAGATCATCGTCTTTCTGGCCGCAGATATGGCAAAAGGGGCCCGTGAGCGGCGCGTTGCAGTTGCTGCACAGCGCCCCGGTTTCCCGGATGGAATTTTCCAGCGTCTTGTAGTTGCCATCCGCCCGCAGCTGCTTGTGATAGCGCTTGCGCTTGAGTTGCAGAATCCATTTCTGGATGAGCTTTTTCATAAAGCCGCCCCCTGTTGCCCCTGAAGCCTTTATACTAAAAGACTTTTTAGGAGGCCAGCCTTATGAGCGGGCTTTTGGTCAGGCGCTTTGAAGCGCCCGGTCACCAACGAACGGGTTGGATTGACGCTCAGCACCGAAGGTGGACAGCGGCCCATGGCCCGGCACAAAGGTCACGTCGTTGCCAAGCGGCCAGAGCTTTTTAGTGATCGCATTCACAAGGTCATCCATATTGCCGCGCGGGAAGTCCGTGCGCCCGATGGAGCCTTTGAACAGCACGTCGCCCACGAAAGCCACCTTGTGGGTAGGTTCAAAGAAAATCACATGGCCGGGCGTGTGGCCGGGCGCATGGATCACCTGCAGGGTCACATTGCCCACCTTCACTTCGTCACCGTCATCCAGCCACTGGTCTGGTGTGCAGCACCTGAGGCCCGGCATATTATAGTTGGCGGCATGCTCTTCGATCTGGTCGAGCCAGAATTTGTCGTCCTTGTGCGGGCCGATGATCGGCAGGCCCAGCTTTTCCTTGATGTCCTTTGCGCCGCCCGCGTGGTCCAGGTGTCCGTGGGTCAGCAAAATCTGCTTCACGTTCACACCCAGCTGTTTGGCCGCATCCAGCAGCTTGTCAGCTTCCCCGCCAGGGTCCACGAACGCGCCTTCCATGGTTTCATCACACCAGATAATGCTGCAATTCTGCTGGAAAGCCGTTACCGGAACGATTTGCGCTTTTAACATCAGTTACTCCTTGTGGCGCCAGTTCGGCTGCACCCTACCCCGCCCGGAAAGCAGGTGCAAGCCGCGCATGCCTCGGTCGCTGTATCATGAATTATGTCCTTGCCACCGGGAATCAAGATGGGACACACTGGCTGGGAAATTTGGGGAGGACACCGGGGTGAAACATCTGTTGATGATATGTCTAGCAGCCGCGCTTGGCGCCTGCTCTGTGGTTACCGCACCGGTGAAGGTTGCCGCCGCCGCCGTTGAAACCACGGTGGATACAGCCAGCACGGTCGTCCGCGTCACCGGCAAGGTGGTGGACTTGGCAAGCGACACCAAAGAAGTGGTGGAAAGAGCCGAAGACGTAGCGCGTAACTGAGGGTTCTCAGTCTTGTTGAACTCCCCGAATTTATGCGATATGATGCATTTAGTTTAGACCTAAAATAAATGCAGGTGAGAAGATGGCGACCGAGCAAAAAGAAGACCAGGGCCCCGCAACATCCGTTGATGTATCTGGCGAGGATATCCACTGGAACCAGGACATCAGCTATGGTTCCTACCTGCAGCTGGACCGGCTGCTCGAATGCCAGAACCCGCTCTCCAGCCAGCATGACGAGATGCTTTTTGTGGTAATCCACCAGGCGTCCGAGCTGTGGATGAAGGCCTGCATCCATGAACTGGGCGCAGCCATGAGGCACCTGGCTGCCGATGACCTCGGCCCGGTCCAGAAAATGCTCTCCCGCGTAGCCAAGATCCAGGCGAACCTGCAGCAGTCTTGGGAGATCCTCTCCACCATGACGCCGGCGGACTATGCCGCTTTCCGCGACGATCTGGGCCAGAGCTCCGGTTTCCAGAGCTTCCAGTACCGAGAAATCGAATACCGCCTTGGCAACAAGAACGCCCGCATGGCGGAAGCGCACAAAAGCGCCCCCAAGCGCTACCAGCACCTGCAGGATGTGCTCGACACTCCGAGCTTCTATGACCTGTGCCTGCAGCTGTTGGCCAAACGCGGCTTCGATATCCCGGCGGACAAGCTGGAGCGCAACTGGCGCGAGCCCTATGAAGCCTCCAAGGCCGTTGAAGACGCGTGGCTCAAGATTTACCAGGACACCACCAAATATTGGGACCTTTATGAGCTTGCCGAAAAGCTGGTGGACCTGGAGCACCATTTCCACGCCTGGCGCTTCGCCCACATGAAAACCGTGGAACGCATCATCGGCTACAAGAAGGGCACCGGCGGCACGGGCGGAGTATCCTACCTTGTCAAGGCACTGGATCTCCGCTTCTTCCCTGAACTTTGGACGCTCAGGACAAGCCTGTGAGCAAGATCTACGACATCAGCCAAACCATTCGCCCCGGCATCCCGGTCTGGCCCGGTGACCGTGCGTTCGCGCTGAACCGTACCTGGAATATTGAGCCCGGCTGCCCGGTGAACGTGAGCGAACTTGTGATGTCTACCCACACCGGCAGCCACGCAGACAGCCGCCTGCATTTCGACGACAAGGGCGTGGACTGCGCGGCCACTGCGCTCGATGCCTACATCGGCCCCGCCACGCTGATTGACCTGTCGGCTGACGTGCCGTCTGGCGGCCTTGTTGAACCGCGCCACCTCCGGGACAAGCTGCCTGCTCGCGTGGACCGCGTGTTGATCAAGCTATTTGACACTTTCCCGCATGATGGCTGGGACCCGAAGTTCCCTGCCATCCATGCGGACAGCATCCAATTACTGGCGGACCGGGGCTGCAAGCTGATCGGCCTTGATGTGCCGTCCTTGGACCCACAGGACAGCAAAACGCTGGATGCCCATTTCAAGGTGGATGCCACCGGCATGGCCATTCTGGAAGGGCTGGTGCTGGACGGCGTTCCGGAAGGCGATTATGAGCTGATCGCCCTGCCGCTGAAGATTGAAGGCGCCGACGGCAGCCCCGTTC
>JBNKYQ010000176.1:0-6361 GCA_050300975.1 Kordiimonas sp. | reverse complement strand
GAGCCCGAACCGCCGTCAGCCGAGCGGCAACCACCAGACAAAGAATCTCAGCCCAACGATCCCCGGGCAAATGGTACCCCACACCCACAAGCTGCGCTGCAACAGGCAGTCGCAGACCACCCGATTACCAAGGCACTTGAGGCCTTCTATGGCCCAGGCGGAACGCCATCCCCCGTTCAGATTATCGCCGATTCCGTCGCTCCCTCCACCGCGAGAGGGGACGCCTGGCCCACCAAACCACTGGGCCGAGAGCCGCTTCCCGGCGACATGCCCATCCGGCCCCTGCCGGATGCGCCCGTAACCGAACCGGCCGACACAACCCACCGCCAGGACCAGCAAGACTTCTGGCAGCTGTGGCTCCAGCACCAGGACCAACTGAGGAAGCAGTGCCTGCACATGATGTCAGGCAATATGGCGGACGCCGAAGATGCCCTCTCAAGCGCCATGTTGCGCGCCTCGCAGAAGTTCCAACGCTATTCCGACAGCATCCTTAATGAAAAGGCCTGGTTGTCTAAACTGGTGCACAATGTGTGCATTGACCAGTTCAGGCAGCGCAAACGCACCTACTATCAGGCGTTCGAGGGCGAAGCGTCGGAACAGGTGGAAGACGCCATGTTCACGGGGCCGCAGCCGTCGCCTGAAGAAGTGGCGCTCAGCAAGGAGCAGATGACCGCGCTGCAGGCCTGCCTTGGCCAGCTGTCATCCAACCTTCGGGTGCCCCTGATGCTCAGGTGCGTGGAAGGCTGGTCCTACCCTGATATCGCCGAAGAACTTGACCTCAGGGCCGACACGGTGCGCAAGCGCGTGCAGCTGGCGCGTGACTTCCTGCGCCAGCGCGGGATCCGCTGAAGGGGCGACAAGTCCAAAAGGTGGGCACTGGATGTCCAAGCCCTCCCCAAGTCCTCTGACGGCAGCCCTGATTACCGGGCTGCCGTTTTTTGTTGCTTATTTGTCGGCAGGTCCACGCCGGCGCGAGCCCAGCCTTTGGTGGCGTCGTTCGCGATCCTAGTGATGCGACCCTGGAGCCATGAAGCTCGAACAATAAAAAAGCCCGGGTTCTCCCGGGCTTCTCAAATGCTTGGCGTCTGCTGGTCTCGTTCAGCTGCTGCTGGATTGGTCGGCAGGCACCCAGAGGGCTTCCGACCTAAGTGTCCCCAACTGCGAGACGATAAAGATGCTTTCCGGCCCACCGGGTGGCGTTACCAGCTTGAAGGGATCAAAATCGAAACTGTAGATCTTGTCCTTCTTGGCTGTGGCATAGAAGCTTGTGTCCCGGTACCAGAAAAAGGCGCGTGAGCGCTGGCAAAAGCCCATCAAGGTCAATACCGGTGTGGCGCCATCGATCGGCATCGGCGGGGACGAGAAGACATTGTTGGGCAGGGTCGCATAGATGCGGTTGCCGGCGCCAGGAAGCGGGCCATCCATCCGGATTTCGCCGTCGGTTGGCGATGGCGAATCTGCGGATTTGCGAATGGTGACCAGGCCGCTGGCGGTGACCTCGTCGTCGGCGGGCGGCGAGTTTGGGCGATTTTTGTTGCTCGGCACCTGTACGGACTGGACAGTCGTGATCAGGTCATCGAGCCACAAGGTAACGCCATAAAGCCCTTCATCCGGGGGCATGTCCAAGAGTTTCGGCAGGTCGATGTTGAACCAGGCATTGGTGAAAGTAAAATTGTTGGCCGGTTGCCCCATGCCAAGCTCGGCATCGCTCAGAAATAGCTCCACGGGCATCTGCAGGCTGGTATCGCTATAGTAGGCCGGGCTCATATACACTTCGCCGGTCATGAGGTTGGTGGCCACGATATTGATCGGCGCCGGCATTTGCCCGCCATACAGCTCAATATAGGGCCATCCCAGATTATAGCCGGCATATAGCGCCGTTGTCGGCCCGTCTGTGCTTGATGCTGCGGCACTGGTGAACTGCATATGCGGGCTCACCGGGCTTGGCTCGATCTCCGGTGACAGGCCGTCAACAAAATCGTACCAGATTTCGTCTGGGGCTACCGGTGTGGTGGTTGACGATGTTGTCATGATGTTTTCCTCCTGCCGGATGATTAATAGTTGCTGATGGCTTGCGTATTTGAAAGGGCATATTCACGACCCCTGACAGATTCCTTGCACCTGTTGCAGACATTGGTAACCGGCGGATCGACTGTCGAATAATACATGAGGCATTGGACCTTGGCGCTGTCATTCTTGTTGGCCTTCAAGTCGTTGAAATCGGCAAAGCCCTGCATGCAGTGCGATCCCTGGCCGATTGACTGGTCATATGTCTCGACATTCGGTGGGGTTGGCGGGTCCAGGTAAAATGTCTTGTCGGTCCCATTACCCAGGAACCACAGATTGTTCCCTGTCACGGCCTGTTTCGGGCGATACAGGGGGGTCAGGCCCAGGAAATGACCAACCTCGTGGGTAGTGGTTGAATACACAGTCTCATTGGTTCGGGCGCAGCGCTGTTCGGCAAAGCGGCAGGCGGTGAACACGCTTGGCTGATTGCCGAGCGAAACGCCACAGAAAATCTTCAGGTCGATCAATTGAACCTTGATCCAGAGGTTGTGAATGTTCTGGCCGTGACGGTCGACGCCGTCCAGGTCGATCTGCAGGTTATAGGCGCCACCGGTGGTGTCCGTGAGCCTCACATTATTGTTCGGGATGGTCTCGGTCCAGTTGGTGATGAAATTGCCGTCCCGCCTGGAAAGCTGTGCCGACCCAGGCACCAGATAGTGGCTGCTTTGCTTTGTGTCGAACGCCCTGTTGCCGAGCGGCATGACGAAAAAGCGGTCGTTGATCAGCTCCAGCTTGGAGAACCACTGGGTAATGGTCTGCGTTCCGAGCGCCAGGTTTTCCACAAATATCAGGTTGAAGGACCGGTCAGAGTTTGGCGGAATGGTACCATCCAGGATACGCGCGTTCAGCCAGGCGACATATTCCTGCTGTGGATAGCCCACCCCGTCATCATATAGCGCCGGCACGTTGGCCACCACGGTGGGGACCGGGGCTGTGTCCAGTTCCAGGAAACTGTCAGCAAAAGTGGTGTTCAGCTTGCCGCGGTCGAACATGTCGGAATAGTCCCCGCCGTACCTCTGGGTGCCGTGGCGGTTCATGGCAAACACATTGTAGGCCATTTTTCTCCAGACGGTGATTGGTTTGGATTTATAGCTGTCCGGCGCCTTGGTGGCATCTGCACCGAAGGTGGCGGCGCCGGTTTCTGCGTCGTCAGCCAGGAAAGCGACCGCGGTAAACTTCTGACCGCCGAAACGGCTGATCAAAAGCCGCCCCGACGCTCTGCCGGTATCATCCGTCACAACGGGGACATGATCTGTCAGCGGCATCGATTTGGTCGAGTTGGGAATGTCGGCGGCGTTTGCCGGGTCCGCCCACAGCATCAGGTCGATGCCGATGCCTGCAACCGCCGGGGCCGTTGTGGCGGTGATCATCGTATGCTGGCCGGTTTTCGCCTCATTCTGGTTGTCATTCACCATGACGCTATAGTCGATCGGCTGGTTGGTATACTGGCGCCAGTCCGGCGCATCGGGCGTGACGCGCGTGATCTTGACCACCGTCGCGGCTGACCAGTCCCCGTTTTTGAGCGGCCTGATGGTATCGGGGGCACCAGGGTAATCTGCAGTGCCCTTGTCGCTACGGTCCAGCCCCAGTTCCAGCTGAATGTCCCGCAGGGCCAGGCTGGGCACATTGCCGACCGACTGCAGATAATATGTCTTGTCGCCCCCCAGGTTTGATTTCTTGAGGGTCAGGGGCGCGTCCTTGTCGGCCACTTTTGCCCCGTCCTTCGCCTGGTTCCAAAGTTCGGCCTTGTCCGAGGAAAGCGCCAGGATCACATCGTGGTTGTCGGCGCTAGACGGCCAGGTATCGGTGGTGACCTGTTTGATAACCAGCTTCGCCCGACCGAATTGCTTCTGGTCGTTCTGCAGCGGCACATAGCGACCGGTCAGGCGCTTGGCCCGGTCTGTCATCTGCACTTCTGCAATCGGGCTCTGGCTGCCGTCGCTCCGGTATATCTCAAGTGCCAGGGCGATCACCGCCAGCTTCTTCTCGACAGGGTCAGTGACCGAGAAATTGATGCCCGTGGCGTCCACCGGTGGCGCGGAGAGAGCCAGTTTGAGCGCAACCTTGCCGGCTTTGGCGCCGACGATGAAATAGCGTTTGTCGGCATCCAGAAGGTCAGCATTGGGAATGACAGCCTTGTTGCCAACGAAGCTCATCTCCCTGGTGCAGGCCTCGTCAAAGAAGACGCGCACATTGTCGTTGTCGCGGCTCAGCGTGCCTTCGCCAACATAGCCAACAGACGGCTTGGTCTGCGAACAGCCGAAACGGGCGTGTGTGGGCGTTGTGCGATCTTTCGCCTCACCGTCCAAGAGGGTCGTGGTCAGAAGCACCAGGTCAAAGTCTGTCTGGATCAGCGGGCTGACGCTGTTGTTGGTGACAATGGCGATCGGCGGGTCCTGCGGGTCGCCTTCAGGCAGAAATGCCTCGCTGCCTTCTGTGACAATATAGGGCTCATCCGGCTGTGTGGCGGCTAGTGTCAGGGTTGGCTTGCTGTCCGGGGCATCTTCACCAGTCCACTGGGCGGTATATTCATTGGACGGGTTCATGACTGTTTCGTTGGGCAGGGTCGCTTCCAGGTTGGAGCCGGAGAAAACGGGCCGCTTGTTGCTGTCATAGACACCCAGGCGCTTGTCGCTGCGGGTCAGTTTCGCGGTGCCCTTGAAGTTGCCGCCGCCATTTGAAATCTGGTTCAGGAAAACCCGCACCGGCGTGCCTGTGCCTGGCGACGAGGCGGGAATGCTGGGCAGGTCCTGGGAGGTCCAGACAATTTTGGGCACAACTTCGGTGACCTTCTTGGTGGTGAGAGTTGTCGTTGTTGCGGGCTGGACCAGGATTGCGGCCTGGCATGCGTTGACAAGCGCAAAGGTCAGGTCCGTGTCGCCACTTTCCAGCCCTTTGATATAAAATGGCTTTTTCCCAACAATGACATCATTGGGTATGGTCGCCTTGTTTTCAACGAACGACAGCGGCATCGTCAGCGCTTCGTCGTAGAAAAGCGCGACTTTCGCATTGCTCCGGGTCACCGTACCACTGCCCTTGAAGACAACATCCGGATTGCTTTGGTCGGTTCCGAACTTGACCAGGGGCTGAGGCCCGGTGGCAAGGGCAGGGTACCAGACGGTGTCGTCATAGCTGCCAGCAATCGTGGGGGTAATGGTCGGGGTTACCCTGTTGGTCGGCAGCAGGGACATCTGAACGCTGGCGGGGCCCGCAGTGGCAACCTCAAGCGGCTTGGCGTTTGGCGCCAGTGACAGTGATACGGCCACGTCCCCTGTGGCGTCTTCATCGCTTGAGCGGGCATAAAGCGTGACCCGACCATCCTTCAGGTCGCCGTTCTTGATGGTGTAGCCGTCCTTGAGGTTTGCTTCTTCACCGGGTTTGCATTCTGCAGTTTTGTAGAATTTCACCTTGGCATTTGGGGGCGAGACAGTGGCCGTGCCGTCCCCCGTGTAGGCCGTTGCATTGCTGGAGGAGCTGAACTTGAAGGTCAGCGCCAGCGGTGTGCCGCTGGCCGTCACCTGGGTGTCGGCGCGGTTCGGCAGGATGTCGGGGGTTACCAGTTCCGCCGCCTTTACCAGGATATTTTCCTTCTTTGCGCTGCCGGCATTATTGTTGACATTGATCAGCGTGGCAGGGGCAGGTGGTTTCTCGGTGAAATCGGTTTTCTTCCGTGTGGCCGTTTCCAGCATATCGAGCGCCAGCTTCAGATCAACCCGGGCAGCATCGACCAGCCCTTTTGCGTACAGTTTCAGCCCCGTCTTCAGCTCGGCATTGGTAAGGCGAACCTGATTTTCACAGAAAGTCAGCTTGCTGTCTTCTGAAAGGGTCTTGCTGCGGTACAGCTCAATCGCTGCATTGTTGCGGTAAAGCGTGCCGCCAGCCTTGTATTCCTGGCCCACTGGTACAGGTGTGGGGGCCTCGGTATAAGTCAGCGTGAACTCCTGGGGGTTGGCGCTGCCTTCCTCTGTGCCCTTGATCAGGCTTGGGGAGATTGCCCCGGCCCTGGGGTCGAACCAGACTTCGTCGGGGCCGGTAATTTTGGGGGTGGCGACATTGGTTACGATCGGCATGATGGTTCGCTCCGCACTGCTGAATTGGGCAAAGGGGCGATCTGCTATACAGCCTGTCATTCAATTGACTGTGTGGCCGCTCGGGCACCCCGTTTGGGGGATTGACGGGCAGGCGTGGGCTTTGTGAAGCCGGGAAGCAGGCAAGCGTGCTGGGCAAAGCGCAGACAGCGAGCGTCAGCGTGCGGTGGAACTGTCAGAATGTCTGGGAGAGGGGAAAGTGGTGC
>JBNKYQ010000175.1:0-6494 GCA_050300975.1 Kordiimonas sp. | reverse complement strand
GTGTCGCCGAAGGGCAGGGACTCGACCCCCTCGAGGAAGGGGCCGAAGGCCGAGCGCAGGTAGCCGGCGGCCATCAGCGACAGGCTTGGCGTGCCAATGTCTTCCTCAACATGACCGCGAAAGCGCATTTCCTTCAGGATGTTGGTGCGTTCGGTGCGGTAGGCGTACACCAGATATCCGATGAGCGCGAGCAACATGCCAGCGCCCACGAACCAGGGAACGCTGCCCAGGAAGGTACAGGCCGCCACAAGAACGGACGCTGCCAGCACGGCGAGTGTATCGCGCGAGATTTCGGACTGGCCGCAGGAAACCTGGTTGATGGCGGCACTGACGCCCAAAATCAGCAGGACATTCGCGATATTGGACCCAACCACATTGCCAAGCGCAAGGTCAGGCACGCCGCCGGACGCGGCGGTGACGGAAACAATCAGTTCCGGCAGGGATGTGCCGAAGCCGACAATCACCATCCCGATCAGCAGCTTTGAAAGCTTGTAGCGCTCAGCGAGGGCGACACTGCCGCGCAGCAGGGTTTCACCGCCCAAAAACAGAAGGAGAAATCCCCCGGCAATATATAGAAAGTCCAAGCTATTTCCTCCCAGTCGGTATGCTGACCCTTGCCTGCCTTGTCGGTAGCATTAGTGGGTGCTATCTGGCCAGTTGTTTCGCAACTTGTCCCAACAGAAGCGGCAGCAGCCCCATGCCCAGCACCATCTGCAACCCTTCCAGGTCAAGAGGTGCCAGGGCCAGCAGGCTGCGGAGGAACGGTGACAGGCCAGCTGCTGTCAGTAAGGCGAGGCATAAGCCGAGGGCCAGCCAGACATAGATGTTGGACATGACCTGATTGCGCAGTAGCGCTGCCTTCCTGCTGCGCATATTGAAAACATGCCACAGCTGTCCGGTTGCCAGCGTCATGAAAGCCACAGTACCGGCATAGTTCGGCGGCTTGTCCGGCTGCGCCAGGGCCCACAGGAAGGCGGCATAAACGGCGGCAGTCATCATCAGGGCATAGCCGACGATGGCCTGCCAGTGCCGGGGCTGCAACAGTCCCTCTGACTTGGGCCGCGGTGGACGGTGCAGGATTTCTGCGTCTCCTTTGCCGAATCCAAGGGCAAGCGCCGGGAATACATCGGTTACAAGGTTCAGGAACAGGATCTGGAGTGGCAAGAGCGCAAGCGGCAGGCCAAACAGGATCGACAGGGTGACCACCAGCACTTCACTGAGGTTGCACGACAGCAGGTAAATGACGAACTTGCGGATGTTGGAGAAAATAACCCGGCCTTGCTGGACCGCAACGACGATCGAGGCAAAGGCATCATCGCGCAGGATCATGGCGGCGGCTTCCTTGGCGACTTCCGTGCCGCGCTGGCCCATGGCGATCCCAACATCGGCTTTTTTCAGCGCAGGCGCGTCATTGACACCGTCGCCGGTCATGGCCACAACCGCGCCATTCTTCTGGTAGAAATCGATCAGGTCCAGCTTGTGCCTTGGGGTCATGCGGGCAAAGACGGCGGTACCCAGAAGGCGCTTGCGTTCATCGTCCGACATGGCATCAAGATCCGCGAGGTCGCCTCCCTCCAGCGCCGGGTATCCATCCCCCTGGCGGATGCCGACCGCCTCGGCGATATTTGTGGCCGTGCAAGCGTTATCGCCGGTTGCCATGACAACCTGAATGCCCGCGCTTTGGGCATCCCTCACCGCAGCGGCTGCGTCAGCGCGGGGTGGGTCCTCAAGCCCTACCAGCCCGACGAAGGTCAAGCCCTGATAGAAGGGCGGTGCCAGCGCTTCGCCGGTTTTTTCGGCCAGCGCCAGAACCCTGAGGCCCTTGCTGGCCATCGCGGTCGCGCAGTCCAGCCAGTGGTTCCGGTCATCAGCGCTGAGGCTACGATTGTTGGCACCGGTTGCTATATGGCTGCAGGCCGCCAGCGCGGCTTCAGGCGCGCCCTTGACCAAAAGGAGGTTGCCGTGTGGCGACTGGTGGCGTGTGGCCATCATCCTGATGTCCGGGTCAAAGGGCTCCTCCTCAAGCCGCGGATGGCTCTGAGATAGCTTGTCTGCGGTAAAGCCAGCATTTGCCGCGGCGTCAACCAAGGCGCGTTCCATCGGGTCTGCCAAATGGCCAACATCTTCGCCACTGAAGCACAGCGCACAGACCCTATAGGCCCGGTCAGCGCCACTATCCGGCAAAGCACCAGATTGGGCCGCCAATGGCGTCTCAAGTGCCATGACCTTCATTTGGTTTTCTGTCAGCGTCCCTGTCTTATCGCTGATGATGGTGGTCACAGAGCCAAGGGTTTCAACCGCGGAAAGCCTTTCGATCAGGGCGTTGCGTTCCGCCAGCCGCCACATGCCGCGCGCGAGCGCAAGCGTTGCGACAATGGGAAGCCCTTCAGGGATTGCGGCAACTGCCAGCGCAACCCCTGTCTTGATCATCAGCATGCTGTCGCGCCCGGCGGCGATGCCGAAAATGATCAGTGCTGCCATCAGGCCGACAACAATCAACAGAAGCTGTTCGGTCAGCTTGCCAAGCCGCTTTTCAAGTGGTGAGGTGGAGCCCTCTGCTTGTTCGGCAAGGTCAGCAATCTGGCCCAGTTCGGTTTGCCACCCAGTGGCCGTGACCACGCCCAGCGCCGTGCCGCGTGTGATGGAGGCCCCTTTGAAGACCAGTCCTGCGCTGGTGGGCGGTTCGCCCCGGGCGCCTGCAGCCTTTTCAACTGGCACGGATTCTCCGGTCAGCAGCGATTCATCGCTCTGCAGGCGGGTGCTCTCAGCCAGAGCGATGTCCGCCGGCACAATGTCGCCGGCCTCAAGAAGCACCACATCGCCCGGCACCAGGCTTTCCGAAGGCACGGTCAGGACTTTCCCGTCGCGGCGTACGCGTGTGGTGGTCTTGCCCATCTGCCGGAGCGCGGCCATCGACCGGTCGGCCTTATGTTCGGCCCAGAAGCCAATGGCGCTGTTGATGATGATGACCACAAGGATGGCGAGCCCTTCGGCCATGTCGCCAAACAGGAAGGAAAGGACAGCCGCCGCGAACAAGAGGAGCGTCAGCAGGCTTTTGAACTGGTTGGCGAGAATGAGCCAGACGGATTTTGTCTGGCTCTGATCGAGGCTGTTGGGGCCGAAGGCAGCTTGCAGGGCAGGAATGTCCGAGACGGAAAGGCCCTTTCTCAGGTCCGTCTGGGGGATAGGCTGGTATTCCTTCGGTCCCTCGGTCGATGTTCCCATTCTGTGTGTCTGTCTACCGGTCATGGCGGGAGGTCCGCCGATGTGGGGGAGCCTAGGGCTCCAGACCTTCAAAGGCCACAAGCAGCAGGCTTACGTGCCCGTCACCCCAAAGGGGCAGTATCAATCGCTGATAGGCCGGGTGATCATGGGCGCTGTCCGCCGCCGTCTCATAGAAGGTTGGCTTGCCGCCTTCAACGGTAGCGCTCGCCTGCGCGCGGATGAATTCGAACGGGAAGGGCAGGTCGACTTCATCCAGGAACTTGCCGTTGAGTGACTTGGACTGCACTTCGGCCATCTCTTCGCCGATATAACAGAAGCGAAACCGTTCTGGACGCTCAAAAACCTCAACCAGTGCCAGCTGGGGCTTGAGCGCGGGCAGGTCTTCAAGCGACAGGTCATCGGCAAACGGTATCTCGGCGCTACCCCGCAATAGGCCGTGCCAGTGGCCCTTGACCCGGTCAAGTTCCGCAGCCAAAGTTTGGGGCAATGCAAAGGGTAAAGTTGAGGGTGTCATAATGTGGCAGTCCTTTCCCCGGTATCAGTGTAATCACTAGTCAGTTGTTTTTTACAGGATAAAGCTGAACAGGTCACGCGCATTGACTATTATCAATGCCAGATGACAGCACGAAGGCAAATGGTTGGCCATCATGAAAAAGATTCTGACCCTGACAATGAACCCCGCGCTTGACGTGTCAACGGACACCGAGCGGGTGGAGCCTGAGCGCAAGCTGCGCTGCGGCCCGGCCCGGCGGGAGCCCGGGGGCGGCGGCATCAATGTGGCGCGCGTTCTGAAGCGGCTCGAGAGCCCGGTCACGGCGCTTTTTCCGGTGGGTGGGCACACTGGGGCACAGCTTGAACAGCTTGTGGTGAAGGAGGGGGTTGATACCCTGACGATCCCGATCGGGGGTGAGACGCGGGAAAGCTTTACAGCCCGGGAAGAAAGTACAGGGCAACAATACCGCTTTGTCCTCGCGGGGCCGGAGGTTTCTGCGACCGAGTGCCAGGCCTGCCTTGAGGCGCTGGAAGGCGCGTTGCCTTCCATGGGGCTGGTGGTCGCAAGTGGCAGCCTGCCTCCGGGTGCGCCACAGGATTTCTATGCACAGGTCGCGGCTGTCGCGGCCGCTAATAAGGTGCCCCTTATGCTGGATACATCGGGGCTGGCCCTTGCCGGGGCGCTGGGCCCGGAGCTAGGGTTTATCAAGCCCAACCTGCGGGAACTTCGCGACCTTGTGGGCGCAGACCTTGTGGCAGAAGCGGACCAGATTGACGCCTGCCGGGCGCTGGTGGCAGACGGCAAGGTGGCTACCGTTGCGCTGACGCTTGGGGCGGCAGGAGGGCTTCTGGTGTCGGCGGGCGGTGTCTGGCGCGCGCGTGCCCCGGACGTTCAGGTTGAAAGCGCGGTGGGCGCGGGCGACAGCTTCACGGGCGGCATGGCCTGGGCGCTGGCGGAGGGGCGGACGCCCGAGGATGCTTTCGCCACCGGCATTGCCGCCGGAACGGCAGCGGTCCTGACGCCAGGCACAGGGCTTTGCCGTGCTGAAGACGTGCGGCGTTATGTTGGCGAGGTCAGCCTCGAAAAACTGACGGTCTAGCCGGCGTCCCGTCGCTCGCTGTGGAGCCCATCACTTCGGCGCCCGGGTGAGCGCCCGGGACCTTATCTTCCGGCGGTAGATGGTCATGTTGTGATAGGTGTCCAGCCGCTTCATCTGGCCGGCCTGCATTGAATTCCACAGCCGGATCAAGCGGTCCTTCACACCGAACTGCGTGTAGTATTTGACGGTGGGATAAAGGCCGTTTTCATCCATGTCACCCGCGGTCATATGCCTGAGGTCGCCGGCATGGCGGTACCCTTGAACCTTTGTCAGCCAGTTTGCGGCAACGTCGAACAGGCCGCCCCCCGGAACCACCTTGGCCAGCGTCTTGGCTGTCAGCTTGAAAAAGGAGACCGTCCGGCCAGCCGGCGGCACCAGTGGCACGGGGTCGAAGGCGTTCACCGTGCGGTAGATGGGCGTCTTGAAGGCGTCGTTGAAGGCGTGGTTGCCCACCCGCGGTGCGCCGAAGGTGTAGCAGGCAGCAAGCGTGTCACGGGCGAAATACCAGGTGGCCATCACGGCCACCGCACCGCCCAGCGAATGGCCGGTGACATAAAGCGGCAGGCCGTCTGTTTTCTCTAATAGCTTTTCAATGTCTGACTGGGCGTCGGTGAAGGCGCGGTGGAAGCCCTTGTGCACCTTGCGCCCGCCACCGATCTCCTCCAGCCCGACATCAGCGTTTTTCATCCAGTCCTGCGGGGATGTAGTGCCGCGGATCACCAAGACGGCAAAGGGTGCTCGGCTGCCGCCTGTGTATTTGGCCACATAGCCTTCGGTGTTTTTCAGCACATCAAGCGTCTGGTTATAGAAAGTGCCGACAAGCTCGAACCCTGCCGCCTGCAGGATTTTCGCCAGCCGTTTTTCGCCCTTCGAGGTGGGGGACTGGAAATAATCCTGCAATTCCAGAAGTTTCTTTGCCGCATGCTTGGCGTTGGTGGTTTTCACCAGTTCTTCGGCGAGCCCCATGACATTGGTGAAGGGCGATTTTTCGAACTTTTCGTAGGCCAGTTCCGAAAGGATGGCCATCTGCCAGGCCGTTCGGTCGCTATAGGCCGCGCGCTGCACCGGCGGCTTCAGGTTCAGAAGCTCCGGCCCATCGCGTTTTTCGATTTCATGTGCTTGGCTCATGGCCTTGCTCCCTTTTCGAAATGCGTGGCCTAATGATTCATATTACACCAGAAGCATACTTATATCTACCTGATGTAGTATATGATACCGACTTGCAATTAATGGTGATGGTCTGTAAGTTAATTCACAAAATCAATTAATAAATCAAAAACAATCGATTGGATTGATTTAATTCCTCTCGCTATGTTGTCTCCAACGGCCACTTCCGGCCCCCAGATTTTTTTGAGGAGACATCCAATGGCAATGATCAATAAATCTATTCCTGAGTTCAAAGTTGAAGCGTTCCACGACGGCGAGTTCAAAACCATCACTGATGCCGACGTTAAAGGCAAATGGTCCATCTTCCTGTTCTACCCGGCAGACTTCACCTTTGTGTGCCCAACCGAACTTGAAGATATGGCCAACCATTATGACGAACTGCAGGGCCTTGGCGTTGAAGTATACGCCGTGTCCACTGACACGCACTTCTGTCACAAAGCCTGGCACGACAGCAGCGACGCCATCGGCAAAATCAAATTCCCGATGCTGGGCGACCCAACGGGCGCCGTG
>JBNKYQ010000174.1:0-6502 GCA_050300975.1 Kordiimonas sp. | reverse complement strand
GAAGAAGCCATCTATAACGGTACCAAGGACCGTGCCTATTTGATCATGACGGAAGTAGCAGCCAAGGCCCTGATGGCTACGCGGACCGATGTGTGGCTGATGAATGTGGACGGCACGTCACTGTATCCGCAGGAATCTTTCTGGTCACCAACTGGCGAGCATGTGGAGCTGGAGCGGCTCGATAAAGACGTCAACCCAAGGCTTTTCGAGATGTTGGCCGCGGGCGAGCCGATCTGCGTGCCAGACGTGCGGGCTGTGGATTTTCTCAAAGGTGTGCGCTCGGGCGATGGTCGGGAACAGGACATCAAGTCCATCCTGATCGTCCCCATCATGCGCGGCCCCCGCGTTGTGGGCGCGATTGCGGCGGCAGAAGAAACCCATCAGCGTGACTGGCGCCAAAGCGAAATCGCCTTTGTATCCTACTTGTGCGACCTGATCCTGCGGATGCTGGAAGCCCATGACAGGCGCGTGGCGGAAGAAGGCCTGCGCGGTTTCAACGAAATGCTGGAGATGCAGGTCAAGAAGCGCACGCGCGATCTTGAAGAGGCGATGGAAACCCTGAAGCTGGCGCAGGAAGAACTGGTGCGGTCGGAAAAGATGGCGTCACTTGGTGGTCTGGTCGCGGGTGTCGCCCACGAAATCAACACGCCGCTTGGCGTGGCGCTTACCAGCATCACCCACATGGCCGAGGTGTTTCAGGACTTCCAGCGTGCTGTCGATACAGGCAAGATCAAGAAATCGGATCTCACGAATTTCATGGAAACGGCGGATGAAGGCACCACTGTGGTGCGCCGGAACCTGGAGCGTGCGGCCCATCTGGTGCGCAGCTTCAAGATGGTGGCGGTGGACCAGTCGGCTGACGACGCGCGTGAAATTGATGTGGGTGAATATATCAATGAAATTGTCGATAGCTTGGTGCCTACGCTCAGGAAGTCAGGCGTGAAGGCGGAAGCTGCCGCGAGCGGCAGGTTGATGATGAATACCGTACCCGGCGATCTGTCCCATATTCTGACGAACCTGATCATGAACGCCGCCCTTCACGGCTTTTCAGACAGGCCGGACCGGGACGACAAACAGATTGTAGTGACAGCATCAGCGGGCGCCAAAGACGTCACGATCCAGGTTACGGACAATGGCCGCGGCATCCCGGAAGATATCCGCGAGAAGATTTTTGAGCCCTTTTTCACCACTGCACGCAGCACCGGCGGCTCGGGCCTAGGGCTCAACATCGTCTATAATACCGTCTATCACAAGCTGGGTGGCAGCATTGAGGTAGGTGATGCCAAGGGTGGCGGCACCCGCTTTACCATCGTGCTTCCGCGGGAGCACCGCAAAGCGGCATGACTACACGGGGCTGAGCGCAAAAGGAAAGGGCGGGGAAAACCCGCCCTGTCGTCATTCGGTTGCCACTAGCCTTAGATCTTGCTGGGATACTCGGGCTGGATGTCCACCGGAATATCAGCCGTGCGGGTGATGGCCGCCTTGGCCTCATCGTCCAGGTGGCCATAGGTGTCGAGGAAAGCTTTTGCGGCATCATAATTGCCGTTGCCTTGCAGGATCACCACGCGGCGCACGATGTCCGTCACTGCGGCTTCCATCTTGTCATAGTCCAGGCTGAAACGGCCCGTCTGCGGGTCAGCAGTGAAGGCGCCGTCTTCCTTCAACAGGCTATACTGGAATGCAGCACCTTGGCCGTGGGCTTCGTCTGTACCGAACCGCATGGCGCGGAACAGGCCAACGAAGTAGGTGGCCAGGAGGTTGTCGCGCTCGGCTTTCGGCAGTTCGCCCTTTTCCATCATGAAGAGGATGTTATAGACGCCCATCACATCGGCCTTGCCTTCTTCAACGGCGCTATAAAGCTCCTTCAACTGGGCATTCACCGTGGTCTCAGTGCCGTCGACAGTAATGGTGCCAGGCCCCAGGCTGTGGCTAAGTTCGTGGAACAGCGTCTCATTGGCCATATATTTGGCCATCAGCTTCTCGGCGTCAGATGGTGCCAGGATATGCTCTGCCATCGGCGCAAGGATCAGCTTGAACTTGGCTTCCAGAACGTTGTTCAAGAGAACCTTCTTCGCGCCCTTGGCTTCACGGACGCGCTCATCGTTCGGCAGGTTGAAGGCGATGGTCTGTACGCCCGGCACATTGTCGCCGCCGCCATGGATCTGGTATGTGGCTGCAATGGGGCTTTCAAAGCCGCGCTTGAAGTTCTTGTAGCTGTCGTCCACCGGCAGGTTGGCTTCCATGTCGCGCAGATAGTCTTTGTAGCGCGCGAGCGCGGCGCTCTCTTCCGGGTTCTTGATGGTCACGAACGCTTCATAGGCGGCCTTGTAGCCGAACATGCCGTCGGTATAGACCTCATACGGCCCGATCGCGACCTCAATGGGCGTGTCCGCAAGGTCCATCCATGCCATCTCGCTTTCGAAATAATCGTCTGTCAGGAAGCTTTCCGCGCGCATGGACAGGAATTTTTTCAAAGACGGGTTGGTCGTGATGTCGGCCGCTTCACGCAGAAGTTTGGCGGCAGGGACCAGCCACGCGGCATAATATTCATGGTAGGGAATAGCCACCAGCTTGTCGCCGTTACGGCGGATCACCGTATAGAGGCTGGTGAACGCTTCCTTGTCTTCGGGGTGTGCTGTGATCCAGGCTTCAAACTCCGCCTTGGTCATGTCTTCCGGGTAGAAAGCGGCGCCCACGGGCATCTCTTTGTCGCCATAGAAGGGGTGCGCTTCGGCAACAGTATCCCATGGTCCGAAATGCAGGTCGAACATATCCAGCAGCAGTGCCTTGTTCGGCGCGGTTGATGCAGCGATTTCGGCGCGAACTGCCGGGTTTTCCTGATAGCGCTGGCGCAGGTAAATTTCGCTCATCAGCTCGGCGGCTTCATTAAGCTTGTTAATCACCGCGCGTTCCTCGTCTGTCAGGAAGCTGGTGTCCACATCCATCTTCACCTTGGCGATCTTGTCGCGCTGGGTTTGAAGATCGTAGGCGTGCTCCGTCTGTGCTGCTGTATGCTGCGCAGCAGGCCCAGGCGCCCCCTGGCTGGACATATAATAATAGCCACCGGCGAGCGCGAGCGCTGCTGCGGTCAGGCCGATCACGGTTTTAGACATGTTTTGTCCCCTCTCGTACTTTTTATCTTATTCGGATGCCCTTGGTCTCATTCAGATTTCAGGGCGGCATCCAGGTCCTCAAGCATCACGCGTACGGCTTCTTCAAGCTGCGCGTCCTTGCCCGCAGCCACATCAGCTGGCATGTTTTTCACCTTCACATCGGGTTCAAGCTGTTTGTTTTCCAACCAGTCGCCCTCAATGTCCAGGATGCCCATTTGCGGGATACCGAACACCAGATCGCCGGTCATCAGGCGTTCCCACCAAACATAGGAACAGGTGCCCGGCACCGGCATGCCCACGGTCTTGCCCATCTCAAGCGCGCTATAACCCGCAGGGAAACAGTGGCCGTCCGAATAGTTGCCTTCGTTCATCAGCACGATTGACGGCTTGGTCCACTGGGTCAGCGGCTCGCCCTGGGCTTTGCGTCCGCGGGGCATGTTGGTCATATATTGCTTGCCGCTTAGAAGCCTGATCAGGTCGTTCGTCAGGTCGCCACCGCGGTTGTTACGGGTGTCGACGATCAAGGCTTCCGCGTTCATGTAGCGCCCGAACATATCGCGGTAGACACTACGGTATACATGGTCTGCCATCATCGGCACATGCACATAGCCCAGACGCCCGCCCGACAGTTCTTCCACCATCTTGCGGCGGCTTTCCACCCAGCGGTCATACATCATGCCGGCCTCGTCGCGCAGGCTGACGGGCTTGATGACAATGTCGAAGGCGTCGCTGCCCAAAGGCTTGAAAGTCAGGCGGGTGCGTTCGCCGGCCTTGCCGTCCAGCAAGGTGAAAATGTTGGTGCTGCCGTCCAGCATGGTGCCATTGATCGCGGTGAGGGTCATGCCGGCGGTGACCGCCGTGTCGGCGTCCAGCACAGGGCTGTCTTGGAGTACTTCCGCCACGCGGTAACTGCCGTTCTCAAACAAAAGCCCCAGGGCAGCCGTGCTGTCGCCACCTTGGCCGCCGCGATAGTAGGCACCTGTGTGCGAGCCGTTCAGTTCGCCCAGCATCTCTTCCATCAGGCGGGCGAAATCACGGTTGTTGTCGATGCTGTCCACCTTCTTCGCATAGTCGCGGTGCATGGCATTCCAGTCCTGGCCGTGGAAGCCGGGACGGTAGAATTTATCATTCACCTGACGCCAGATATGCTCGAACAGGTAGCGACGTTCGGCTGATGCGCTGATGGTCTGGTCGGCAGAAACCTTGATGCCTTTCGGCTTTCCGCTTTTGGTGTCCACCTGCTTCAGGGCACCGTCCGCCAGAAGGAACAGGGTCTTGCCGTCTTTGGACAAGGTCATGCTCGCCCGGCCCGCGTCCAGTGGCAGCAGCTTCTTGGTCTCGTCTTCAAGGAAGTCATGGACCCACAGGTCATAGCCGCCTTCGAACGCGGACAGGTAATAAAGCTTGTCGGCGTCTTTCGAGAGAACAGCACCGCCAAGATTGGATGAATTGATCGTCAGCCGCGCCTGCCGGTCTTCGATCTTGTCCCATTCGATGGCAATCGGCGCCACGTCGTCGGCTTCCTTCTTGCCACCGTCTTTGGCGTCATCTTTTTTCTCTTCGTCCTTCTTGGCTTTTTCGGCCTCAGCTTCAGCTTCTTTCTTCAGCTCCAGTTCTTCCTTGCTGGCTTTGAATTTCTCCCAGGCCTCCTTGTTGAGGAAGCTTGCATACACATCGAACTGCGTACCGTGGCTACCGTGGTCGCGCTGGCCGAAGCGGGCGCTGGCCCAGTAAACGATGCCGCCACCCGGGTGCCAGGTTGGCGCGGTGTCGGTGTAGCCAGACAAGCTGATGTCATGCGGGCTTTCGCTGCCGTCAGCTGGCACGATGGCGATGTTAGTGAAGAACAGACGGCCGTTTGAGGCAAAGTCTGCTGTGATCCATTTGCTGTCGGGCGACCAGTCAAACGTGATGTCGCCGTCTACATAGGAATAGTTCTGCGTGACGTCCAGCACTGTGGTGATGGCTTTCGTGTCACGGTCATAAACGCGGATATTGTCGCGCGTGCCGATGAAAGCCACCTTCTTGCCGTCGGGCGAGCCGAGTGGCTGGAATGTATCTTCGTCAGCATCAAACAGCTGTTCCTCATCGAACCCGGTAGCTGCGAAGAAATATTTCTCGCCTTCATACTTGCGCGCTGCTTCCATGATCCGCCACTTGCCGTCGCGTTCCGCAGCATACATCAGGCCGTCACCATCCTTGGTGAAGCTGACGCTGCGTTCCATGCCCGGTGTGTCGGTGATGCGGGTGGTGGTGGCAAAGTCGGTCGATGTCACGAACACATCGCCGCGCGAGACGAAGGCAATTTCCTTGCCGTTCGGCGACACGGCAAACTCGCCAATGCGGCCTGCGACCGACAGGCGCTCTTCTTCCGTGCCGTGGCCATCGTTGGCGAAGGTCACCTTGACAGCCTTCGGCTTCTTGCCGGGCTTGACGGTATAGAGGTCACCGAAGAAGAGGTATGCGAGCGTATCGTCCTTCGCGGCAGAAAGCGAGCGCACAGCGTGCAGGTCATGTTTTGTCAGCTGCTTCGCTTCTCCGCCTACCTTACTGGACCAGACGTTGAAGGTGCCGCTGCGGTCGCTAAGAAAATAGAAGGTGTCATCCTTCTTGCCCCATACAGGTTCCTGGTCGCCTGCCGCGTTGGCGGTCAATTGCGTGTGGGCGCCCGTTTCAGGGGCGTACATCCATATATCGCGAGCGAAGGCTGAGCGGTCGTGTTTCCGAAGGTCGGATTCAAGCCCTTTCTTGTCCTCATAGATCAGTGTGTCGCCAGCCTTGTTCCAGTGGGCACTGACAGCAGGCGTGGTCAGCAGCTGCGATGGTGTGCCGCCAGAAATCTTGACGGTGTATAGTTCCGGGAACGATCCCGATGGGAACTGGCTGCTTGTGGCAGCGTCCAGGCGCGCCGATTGGAACAGCACGCTCTCGCCATTGGCCGAAAAATCACTCGGGATATCGTCAGCGGAATGGAAGGTCAGCCGCTTGGCATCACCGCCTTTCGCTGGCATGACATAGACATCCATGTTGCCGTTTCGCATGGATGCGAAAGCCAGGGTCTTGCCGTCCCTGGACCAGACAGGATGGCCTTCCCAGGCAGCGTTGACCGTTAGCGGTATGGCCGTACCGCCTTTTGCCGGAACCTTGTAAATGTCGCCCTTGTAGCTGAAAGCAATCTCGGCGCCGTTCGGCGAGATGGCGGCCTGCTGCAACCAGTTTGGGCTCATGTCTGCCCCAAGTGCAGTGCCGGACATAAGCGCGGCGGTCGTCAACGCAATGGATGTCTTTTTCATACTATCCCCCTGGTAGTGTCGTGTTCGGCAGCTTCCCCCGAAGCGGCCAATATTTTTTAGGGATTCTTCCTGCCACGCCTGAAGGCGGATTGCAAC
>JBNKYQ010000173.1:0-6512 GCA_050300975.1 Kordiimonas sp. | reverse complement strand
GCCGATCGGCGGATTGCCGCGCGACGGGCTGGTGATCGAGGATGCGCGCTCCTACGACTGAGAAAGGCTGCTAGAATTACCCTCGCGACCAACGGGTTGGGAGGGACGCATGACCAAGATAGGCACACCGGATATCATCAGCGCAGGCGGGTTTGACCTGGCGGTTTATCGCGCGGGCCCGGATGTGGCGGCCACGTCAAAGCCGCCCGTGGTGCTGATGCACGGTTTCCCCGAAGTGGCCTACAGCTGGCGCGCGCAGATGAAGGCGCTTGGGGATGCAGGCTACCCTGTGTTTGCACCGGATATGCCGGGCTTTGGGGCGTCAAGCGCGCCCGCGGGCCAGGAAAACTACACCATGGAAAAGCTGACCGCCGCGATGGCCGGAATGCTGGACCATTACGGTATCGACCAGGCGGTCTTCGTCTCCCACGACTGGGGCGCGCTGGTGATGTGGCAGCTGCCCTTCTATCAGGGCGACAGGGTGCTGGGGCTCGCGGGGCTGAATGTGCCGCTGCTGCCGCACTATCCGATGGACCCGCTCGAGATGTTCCGTGCCCGCTTCGGCGACAAGATGTATATCGTGCGCTTCCAAACCGAGGGCGCGTGCGAGCCGATTTTGGAGGCCGACATGGCCGCCACCTTCCGCTATTTCCTGAGGAAGCCGGACCAGAATACCGCCCGCCCGACGGACATCCCCTTCGCGGAAAAGAGCCTCGACCTGATTGGGCATCTCCAGAAAGGCGAAAGCGCCTGGGGCGGAAGCCCGCTGATGTCGGACGATGATATTCATGTGTATGTAGACGCTTACGCGCGTAACGGCTTCACGGCCCCCCTGCATTATTACCGCAACATGAGCGCCAACTGGCTGGACCAGAAGCGTTTCCTGAATGCGGATGGCAATTTGCCGAAGGTGACCGTGCCCTGCCTGATGATCACCGCCGAGCTCGACCGCGCCTGCCCACCCGAGATCGCGGTGGCCATGCCGGACATGGTTGATGACTATGAGCAGATCGACCTGATAGGCTGCGGCCACTGGAGCCAGCAGGAACGCCCCGATGAGGTCAACGCAGCACTTCTGGATTGGATGGGGCGACATTTCTGACGCCCGCCAGGGGGCTGAGACGGTAGCTGAGGGGGGCTGGTCAGTTCAGGTTTTCAGGCTTTTCGGCCAAAAGCGCCTCTCTCACAGACAGCCCGAACTCAGCCTTGAATTGGCGGCTGAATGTCTCCCGGTATTCAAACCCGACATCATAGGCCAGTTGGCTGACGCTGATGGTCGGGTGCGACTTCAGAAGCGACCAGGCGCGGTAGAGGCGCCGCTTGCGGATCAGGTCCATCGGGCTGATGCCATGCTGTCTGCATAAGCGGAAAAGCTTGGCCCTGGATACTGCAATGCCCCTTGCCACCATGTCGGGGGAAAGGTCCGGGCGTGACAGGTTTTCATCGATGAAACGCCGGATGATCATCATGGCGGCCTTGTCCATGCAATCAGCCTCCAGGTCGATGGTGGAGACGGCGCCCGCAAGCGCTGCCGCGATGATGTCCCTGGTTATGCTCGAAAGAACCTCGGCATCCGTGGCGCTCAGGTGGGGGAGCGCTTCCAGGGCGCTGTGCATATGATCGGCCAGCAGCCTGATCAAGGGGCCATGCGGCAGCAGCATGCCGTGCCAATTGGCCGACTTGGGTAGCAGGCTTTCAAGCTGTTTCCGTTCGAGGATGATGGCAATATTGTCGTAGCCCGCTGTGCTGTTCCAGAAGGGCTGGGCCAGGTCATATAGCCGCACCGCCCCGCTTCTGAATAGCGTGCCGTGCCCGAAGCTGTTGTCGATCTCCTTGCCGGCAATGCGCAGCTGAATGGCAATGGCGTCTACGCCGATCCGCTCGGTGTGGCGCTTGCCGCGATCGATGTTGCTGCTTTGGACCGTTTCGTGATGGGAATAGGCGACCGTTGACGTGAAATAATTATGGGCCGATCCGTGAAAAGGCGCCTGATAGCCGCCTGAACGGTCAGGGCGGTCAATAACACCCAGGTTTTGTCCCGCCTCGCGCCAGAAGTCGAACTGTTCCTTCCGGGGAAGCGACCGAGTGTTATAGTGAACTGCCGCAACGGGCTGGACTTCTGACGTTTGTTCCAGCAGCTGCACGACATTCAGCGTTTCGTCCCGCTGAACCCTTTGTTGCGCGATCCCCATGTCATTCCTCCAGCAGCCGTGCGGCTTTGATCCAGAAACCGCCGGAGGAATTATACAACCATGTAGGGAATTTTGGGAGCGATTTCGCGCGCTGCGGTGCGGAGGCGGTTGTATTGGTTGCAGAGAGGGCAATTGGCCCCCTCTGCAGGGTCCAGCCGGCTATTCGGCTGCCTTGCTGGCTTGGTCTGTATTCGGCACTGTGATGCCGCAAAATTGAAGGGCAGCAATGATGGAGTCTGGTTTGTTCACCATGTCTGACCCGCCCATATTGTCGTGGGTGAAGCCGCTGAAGCCCTTCGTGACGATGCTGTCTGGCGCGCCTTGATAGGACCCGCTTTCTGCCGGCACGACACCGTCGCCCGCGCCATTGCCTGTCTTGTCCTCTGGTGTGAAAATTGAAGCACCGTCCTGGCCGTCGGGGTGGTAGCTATAGGCAAATTTGTTGTTCACGTCCGCCATGGTGTCCAGGTCCGTGCCATAGAAAAAGGCATAGGGGATGTGGGCCGCCGCAAGGTTCAGGTCTTGCTGGAAGGTAACGGCTGCGTTCAGGTTTGCAATGCTGACACCACAGGTCTGCAGATTCTTTACAAGGGTGCTGTCTGGTTTGTAGATGTCAGCGCCATCGATAAAGTTATCTCCCTTAGGCGGCAGCAGCTGGGCCGTGGACGGGAAGGCGTTGTTGTTCACAACATCCGATACGAAGGTCACGCCGCTTTGAAACTCATCCTTGAACAGTTTCTGTCCGGTGATCGGCTTCCAGGCCAGCGGTGCGCCCAGGTGCGGGGTCGCCAGCGTGGCAAGGCCCTTCAGGTTGTTGAACCAGGTTTTGCCGGTTGGCTTCATGGCCTCGATGAGATAGCGGCTGACAAGGCCGCCGTTGCTGTGGGCAATGAGGTAGAGGTCATAAGGCTGCCCCTTGAATGGCCCTGTATCCAGCGCGTCCAGCATATCGGAGACATCCTGCGCAGACGCGTTGTTGTTCTGCCGCCAGTCATACGGCAGCTTGTAGAAAAGTTGCTCGGGTGCGTCCGCGGGCAGGGAGCCGGGTCCCGCAATCACCATCGACGGGAAGTTGCTGCTCAGATAGTCGATCAACGACCCATATACCGGCAAAGTTTCGGTGGCGAGGTGGACACTCAGGACAATGTCAGTGGCATTGGCGTCGGTGTCATGTTCAAGCGGACCTGCCATGTCCGCGTTGAGGATCGGGTCCTCCATGAAAGCGGGCCAGGTTTCTGTGGTCACGCCGTCGACCTGCTGTTCGAGGATAGAGGCGATGGTGCCCGGCACGAAGCCGAGGACGATTGGATTAGACATAGCTTAGCTCCTTGATAGAGTTTCAATGATTTTGAAACTATACCAATGGTTGTTTTTTGCTGCGTGATGCAGGGTATCGATTTTGTGACGGAGCGTCGCTATTTGGGGAAGCCACCCAGAGGACGGCTTCCCTCCTATTCTTTAATTCGGCAGTTCGCAGCGATCCTGGCGCTTACGGTAGGGGTTGTCGCATTCCCAGTCATTGCCAGAATAGTCGATATGCGCGTTTTCAGGCATACGCAGCACCTGGCAGGCGTTGCCGAACTGCGTGAAGCCGCGTTCGCAGCGCCAGCTGTTGCCGTCTTCAACCAGATAAGCGTTCACGGGCACGTCTACTTTCTGGCAGCGATCATTCACTGCCGCATAGCCACGGTGACAGCGCCAGCCGCTGCCATAGCTCTGTTCAACGAAATAGCCGTTTTCCGGTACGACGATTGCCATGCAGCTATTGTTGTTTGCCCGGAAGCCGCGCTCGCACGCCCAGCCGTTGCCGTATTTGCCGTCGGTCAGATAGGCATTGGCCGGCAGATCGATTTTGGCGCACTGGCCGCCGTCTGTGCGGTAGCCGCGCGCACATTCCCAATTGTTGCCGGAGGCATTCAGGTAGGCGTTCTCGGGCAGATTGATGGGTACGCAGGCCTTGTCGTTTTCTTCGAAGCCGCGCTTGCAGGCCCAGCCGGAGCCATAGCCACGACCGGTGGCGTAAGCGTTATCCGGTATGGTCAGCTTGGTGCACTGGCCGTTCTTGCGCTGAAAGCCGTCATTACAGTTCCAGCCGGAGCCAAAGCGGTCCTGGGTCGCATTTTCCGGGATCTGGGTGGTGCTGTCCTGGGCAAAGGCTGCGCTGGTCAACAACAAAAGGCCGACTGCAGCACAAAGTGCCATTGGAAGTGATTTCGACATGTAGGGTCTTTCCGGTTGCGGAAGCCGCCGGAATTGGCGCCGTCCTGGGCTCAGGTGGGGACAGTCCCCACCTGGTTAGTCTGGCATTGAAAGTTTGTGTCAGGCGCTTTTCTGGCGACCGCTGGAGAGCTCGGAGCGCGCGATGTTGCCCAGCATGCGGCTGAGGCCCGCAGTGTCGCCGCCACCTTTGCCGCGACCAGTGTTACCCTGGCCGCCCTTGCGGTGCTGCTTCTTCTGGCCATTCTGGTTGGGCTGAGCGTTCTGAACGCCTTGGGCGTTTTGGGCAGCTTGACCGTTCCGCTTCTTCGACCGGTTTGGACGACGGCGCTTCTGACCTTCTACTGCGGACTTGCCTTCTGCATGCGCCTGCTGCTTGCGCGGCTCCTGCGATGCGGCCTTGTCAGCCCTGGGGCTTTCGGCCCGCGGCTGGGCAGCACGCGCGCCTTCTGGCTTGGAGCGGCGGCTTTGGTTCCGGCCACGGCCAGCATTGTTGCCGCCTGAGCGGCTGCCTGAACGACTGCGGCCCTGATTGCGGCGGCCGGGTTTATCCGGTTCGGTTTCAGGCACAAGGTCGGTGGCGCTCAGCTCATCAAGCTCGAGCTTGAAGCCGATCAGCTTCTCGATATCGCGCAAGAACTCGCGTTCGCTTTCATCACAGATGGAAATCGCGATGCCGGTTGCGCCTGCGCGTGCCGTGCGGCCAATACGGTGCACAAATACTTCCGGCACGTTCGGCAGGTCGAAGTTGAACACGTGCGAGACGCCGTCCACATCAATGCCGCGTGCGGCAATGTCAGTGGCCACAAGAACCGGTACTTTGCCGGCCTTGAAGGCGTCCAGCGTGCGAATCCGCTGGCTTTGGCTCTTGTTACCGTGAATGGCGTCCGCCTGGATGCCGTTCTGTACCAGTACCTGCGCCAGCTTGTTGGCGCCGTGCTTGGTACGGGAGAAGACAACCGCGCGGTCGATATCCTCGCGCTTCATCACATCCACCAGAATCTGGCGCTTGTTGGATTTCTCCACATGGATCAGGGTTTGCTCGATCCGCTCGATCGGTTTCGATTGCGGCGCGACGGATACCTCAACAGGCTTATAGAGGAAGTCCTCAGCAAGGCCGCGGATCTGCTTCGGCATGGTGGCCGACAGAAGCGCCGTCTGGCGTTTCTTCGGCAGCGCCTGCATGATGCGGCGGATCGCCGGGAAGAAGCCCAAGTCCAGCATCTGGTC
The DNA here is from genome assembly GCA_050300975.1 of Kordiimonas sp. Lineage (GTDB taxonomy): Bacteria > Pseudomonadota > Alphaproteobacteria > Sphingomonadales > Kordiimonadaceae > Kordiimonas. The sequence goes on along the minus strand of JBNKYQ010000173.1, from coordinate 873 downwards.
GGCTTCGTCAAGAATCACAGTCTGGACCGCATCAAGGCTGATGGCACCGGTGCTCATATGATCTTCAAGGCGGCCAGGGGTGGCCACAAGGATATCGATGCCGCGCGCCATGGCGCGGATTTGTGGTCCGGGTTTCACGCCGCCAACGATGGTGGCGGACGATAGCCGGATATGCTTGCTGTAAGTGCTGATCGCTTCTTCGATCTGCGCCGCAAGTTCCCGCGTTGGCGCCAGAATGAGCGCGCGGCAGGTCTTTGGTTCAGGACGCTTCCGCGTCTCTTGAGTGCGTTCGATCAGCGGCAGCACGAAGGCGGCCGTCTTGCCGGTGCCTGTTTGCGCGATGCCGACAACGTCTTTGCCGTCAAGCATGGCGGGGATAACACCCGCCTGGATTGGAGTAGGGGTGGTGTAGCCTTCGCCCGCAAGGGCACGAAGGATAGGCTCGGCAAGGCCGAGCTGGTCAAAATTGTTCAAGTGTAAGCTTTCGCATGTCGCGGTATCGCGCCGAACCCGGCTGGGCGCACCGTCAAAATCATCAGGGAAGCTTGCAAAGATCAGCTGCCGGGCATTTCGGGCCATCGGAATTTTCCGGGCCAATTTACAGGGCAACGATCGTGTGAGGAAAATTGCACAGGTCAGGGACCGCCAGCGATTGTTCTTTTCGTTTCGCTATCTTCGCGCGGTGTGATGCGCGTCTTAGAACACGAAATGCACGAAAAAGCAAGCGAAGCCGTCAAAGCGCCCTTTCGTCCTCATCAAGCCCGGCTAGGAATTTCTTCAAAAGCGCGGTCAGGGCGGCCTGGTCTTCTGCCGGCAGGACACCGGCCAGCCGCGCCTGGGTCTCGGTGTGGGCTGTCACGGCTTCATCGATCA
>JBNKYQ010000172.1:0-6600 GCA_050300975.1 Kordiimonas sp. | reverse complement strand
GGGCCGCGGTTTCGAGAGCGTCCGCATCGAGAACGAGACCGCCGATCACGAGCCGCAGGTCCTCGCAGCCGATGCGGTCGAGAAGGCCGAACAGCAGCCCGGCGATCACGGGGCCAAGGGCCGCGCCACCACGCCCGATACCGATGACGATGCCTGTACCGCTGGCCCGAACCTCCGCCGGGAAGCTGCTGGCGATCAGTGCATAGAAGCCCACAACGCCCGCGTTGGTGAAGAAGCCGGTCATGGCTGCGACTGCAGACAGGGTCGGAATGCTGTTCTGCCCCAGCCCGAACACACAGATCATCACGAACGACAGCACCAAGACGCCGATCAGCATCTTGCGCAGGCGCTCGCCGCTCGCGATCAGGCCAAGGACAAGCGCGCCAGTCGCCCCGCCAACGTTTGCCCAGACAAGGACCGAACCGGCGAGAGATGCTTCATATCCCATATCAACGACAATCTTGGGAATCCACTTGAGGATATAATAGAAAGTCATGATGTGGGTGAAATATCCCACAATCAGCAACAGCGTCAGGCGGCGGAACTTTTCCGTGAAAAGGACCTTGTAGCTGTTGCTTTTGCCTTCCGGCAGAAGGGCCGGCAAGGCGGCCACGGTTTCATGGCCCATTTTCTTCAGCGTCTTGTTGATCTTCTCAAGGGCGCCGGCTGGCTGCTTGTGGCTGAGGTATCCAATAGATTCCGGCAGGAAGAACCAGACAATCACCAGGAAGGCGCCGGTGACAATGGCGCCGAAGACAAAAATGGCGCGCCAGTCAAACTGCTCCAGCAGCATGGTGGCAACGGAGCCGCCGGCGATTGCGCCCAACGGATAGCCCGCAGCCATCAGGATCACTGACAGGTTGCGACGCTTTGCGTTGGAGAACTCGGCCACCATGGCATTGGTGGAAGCCAGCATGCCGCCAATTCCAAGCCCCGTGGCAAACCGGATCACCAGAAGTTCATTCACAGATGACGCAAGGGATGCCAGATACATGCCGATGGTCATCAGCACGAGACATAAAAGGATCGTCGGGCGGCGACCGAACCGGTCCGCAAGCCCGCCCAGCGTGATCGACCCGATCGCCATACCGATCAGCTCCATGGCCAGCACAACGCCGAGCTCCGCCCGGTTGATCGACCATTCATTTGCGATCCCCGGAGAGGCGAAGCTGATCGCCAGCACATCAAAACCATCGAGCGCATTCAACAGAATACAAACCGTAACAGCCATGATCTGGAAACCCGTCATGGCCGACCGATCAAGAATCTGGATCGGATCTGCAGCTTTTGTCATTCATCCCTCCCCGCCGGGCATCTGCCACGGCCGTCAATAGATAAGGAAAGGCTTCCCTCCTTTCCCGCATGCAGCCTGACATAATTTGAGGCTGCAGACTCTTGCAACATTAACTGCTATATAATATAGCAATTTGGATCACCATATACTTAATCCGAGAAGAGAGTCCATTGGTAATTGACCCCCTCCAGCGGTATCCCGGCTACGCCATCAGACGGGCGTCGACGATGACCATGTCGGGCCTTGCCTCAAAACTGGCGGACCTGGACCTGCGCATCAGTGATGCAACGGTTCTTCTGGTGATTGTGACCAACCCGGGTGTCAGCCAAAGCGCTATCTGCAAAGCGCTGGACATCGCCCGGGCCAACATCGCGCCGCTGATCGCGCGCCTGGATGAGCGCACGCTTATTGACCGCAAGCCCCTTGATGGCCGGTCCCACGGCCTTGAACTGACGCCGGAAGGCCAGAAGCTTGCCGCGCAGGTCATGACAATCGTCGAAGAACACGAACGCAGCATCCTGCACAAAATTCCGGAACACCTGCGTGAGCCCTTCATGCAGGCGATCGGGCACCTATGGCAGCCGGCAGACTAGTTTAGCCTGCCGGCCCCGGGGGGAGGTTCCCGCCAGTTAGCGGGACGCCATGTCCTTGACGAAAGTGATCGTGCCTGAAAAAGCCGCGAAGGTGAAAAAGTGGATGCCCCAGATATTGAGGCTCGGTTCTGCCGCCTGGGCTTCTGAAAGCGCAGTCAAAATCTTCTCAGGCGTTTCGCCGGACGCCAGGTTCTTCGCCAACTGCTGCCGTTCCTTCAGCGCCCGCATCGATGCGCCGACACCGCAGATCACCGCGTATTTCAGAAGCGTCGTGCGCTTGGCTGGCCCGGCAACACCCACACGGATGCGTTCCGTAATGCCCATGGCCCGCAGGCGCCTGATGTGCCGCACAACAGGTTCGGCGTCAAAACACACCTGGCTGATCAGCACACATTCAAGGCCGTGCTCGCGCGCGGCTTGAACCTTATCCAGAAGCGCCTTATCGAGCACATCGTCAGACACGCGCGGGTGCCCTTCAGGGTAAGTCCCTAGTGCGATCTTGGTGATGCCGTACTTTTCCAGGAGACCTGAATTGATGATCTGCAGGCTGCAATCAAGGCTGCCGGCCGGCTTGTCGCGGTCACCGCCCAGCACGAGGGCGCGGTCAACGCCCGCCTCTGATGACAGGCGCTTCAGCAGGTTTTCAAGCGCTTCAAGGCTTTCGATGTTGCGGGCCACGATGTGCGGCACCGGCACCAGCCCGGCATCAGTCAGATGCTTGGCGGCCGAAACCAGACGGTCTGCTGTATCCGTGGGCAGGGACGCGATATACACCCGCGACCCTGGATCCATCAGATCAGCCGCCGCATCCAAGGACTTGCGGTCGGGCGCTGTGACTTCGGCTGAATAGTCCTTCAGCACCTGCGCCAGCGCCGTCTTGCTGCCGTCCGCCTTGAACGTCATGACCTTTTGTCCTTGTGCATGGCTATGCAGGTCATGCATCACCGGTGCGCCAGCCAGCGGCATAGGTTTCGCGCGCCACCTTCGAGTATGGCACAGGGCTGACAATCGCGCGGATTTCAAGCTGCTTGTGCTTCTCGACCGTCGGCTTGTTGGTGCCGCCATCCGGCTCGCCCCACAGAACGGATACTTCCTGGCCGATCTCTACGCGTGGATCAACGGTCGCGAGCGACAGAACGGTCCGCTCATTAGCGCTGTAGCCCGTGAACATGGACAGGCCAACATCGTGGCCGCCGTGGCTAACAGCGTCATAGTTCGACGACGCATAGTTGGCGAGCGGCAGGTCGAAGAACTTATAGTTTTCTTCGCCCGTGAAGTAGGACGCAAACAGCTTCGCCACGTCCTCGCCGTTCCACGCGAGCGTTACCTTACGGCGCTGGCTGTCGCCATCCATCTTCTCAAGCGCTTCACGGCCGATAAAGTCATGATCGAACTTGATGAACGGACCATAGCCCAGCTCGAACGGCGTCATGTAATAGTCTTCGATATTGTCAGAGACAAAGCTGCCGCCGATGGAGCCCATGGCTTCATAGCTATTGGCAGGCAACCATTCGCGGTAGGCTTTCATCTTGTCGCCGGTGTAGATCGCAGGCAGCGGGGATGGAATCCAGCCGGATTCCAGTGTGTTGGTCGCGTACGTGCGAGAGCCCACGAGCGTCAGGCCAAATTCGCGGCCCGCTTCCATGATAGTGTCGCGGATTTCCAGATATTCCTCATAAGGGCCCCAGATCTCCAGACCGGGGGCGCCTGCCATACCGTGGCGCAGCGCGCTGACCTTGCGGCCGCCGATATTCATGGTGCCCATGTGGAAGAATTTCAGCTCAGGCATTGGGCCGCCATTGAGTTTCTCGATTACCTGCCAGGCGTTCGGGCCCTGAATCTGGAAACGGTAGTTCTTGCGCACAACCGGACGGCCCATTGGCATGGATGGGGAGCGGTCATCATAAATGATCTCAACGTCATAGCCGCCGGTTTCGGCGTGGAACTGGATCCAGTTCGCCGAAGGCGCACGCCCCACGAACACCAGATGGTTCTGTTCCAGGTGGAACAGGATGCCGTCACCGATCACGTGACCATCATAGCTGCAGGGCACGAACTGCTTCGCGCGGCCAACAGGAAAGTTGTTGAAGGTGTTGATGGCAAGGTCGGATACGAGCTTCACAGCGTCCGGGCCGTTGATGAACAAGTCCACCATATGGTGCGACTGGTCAAACAGCACGGCCTTGTCGCGCCAGGCGCGCTGTTCGTCGCGCCAGTTGGAAAATTCGGTCGGCACCACCGGATAAACATAGGCACCGATCTGCGAGTTGCGCAGCATATCAACTGTGTTTCCAGCGCCCGCAAGCACCTGTTCCAAATTACTTTTACTCATCCGACGTTCCTCCTCATCTCGGGAATTGCATGCAGGCTGAAGGGCATCCCTGTTCGACCGGAAAGCCAGTTCACACGCAAGCTATATTTCCCTCCTATATTGCATGCAATAATATGTCAATAGGTAATTAAAACGGCCTTTTTTCCATTTTTTTATTGATTTTGCATGCAATTCAGCTTTTCTCTGTGTCAAAGCTTATGACCCAAGAAGCACAAGGAGGCTTCCAATGAACCCGTTTTTTGTCCTGACACTGTCCTGCAAGAACCGCCCGGGGATCGTGGCGGATGTGTCCACGCTCCTCTTTGAGGCGGGCGCCAACATTCTGGAGGCCCAGCAGTTTGACGATGAGGAAACAGGCCGGTTTTTCATGCGCGTGCAGTTCAACCTGCCCCAAGGCGTGGATGATGTAGCAAGCATCCGGCAAAGCATGGAAGGCGTGGCCGAGAAGTTCGGCATGGAGTGGCGGCTGAGCGACAGCCGCGAGCGGAAGAAGACCCTGATGCTGGTTTCGAAGTTCGACCACTGCCTTGGTGACCTTCTGTACCGCGTGCGCATTGGCGAACTGGATACCGATGTTGTGGGCGTGATTTCAAATCACCCGCAGGAAGCCCTGAACCTGACAACCATCGGCGATATCCCCTATCACCATCTGCCCATCACGAAGGAAACCAAGCCGCAGCAGGAAGCCCAGATCAAGGCGATCATCGAGGAAACAGGGGCGGAACTGATTGTGCTGGCGCGCTACATGCAGATCCTGTCGGATGATTTCTCGCGCTATCTTGAAGGCCGCTGCATCAACATCCACCACAGTTTCCTGCCCGGTTTCAAGGGCGCGAAACCCTATCACCAGGCGCATTCGCGCGGCGTGAAGATGATCGGCGCCACCGCCCACTTCGTGACCGCAGACCTGGATGAAGGGCCGATCATCGCGCAGGACGTGGAGGCCGTCAGCCACCGGGACAAACCGGACGACCTGGTGCGCAAGGGGCGCGACGTGGAACGGCGGACGCTGGCCCGCGCGGTGCATTATTTCCTCTCGGACAGGGTGCTGGTGAACGGCTCGAAAACCGTGGTGTTCGAGGACTAGGGCCTCAGAACCGGCAGACGGACGACGCGGCTAATCCTTACTGCGGCGCACCAGCTGGGCGCCCGGGATTTTCGCGAACAACGCTTCCTGCTTCATCGCAGAGCGGAGGTTTGCGGCCGCCAGGCGGGCATGTTCCTGCCCCATGGCGAAGGCCCTGCCGCCATCGCGCCGTTCGATCGCCTCAATCAGCGCCGCGTGCTGGTATTGGGCGTTCAAGAGAATATCGAACTTGCGCTCGCGCTCCACCTGCACCTTCACAAAGGCGTTCGGTGAGGCAAAAGGCAGCGCCGTGATCTGTGACAGGCTGCGTTCCAGCATCGGGCACTTTGCCAGCTTCAGCATCTCGTCATGGAACTGTTCGTTCAGTTCCACATACTCTTCGAAGATTTCATCTTCGTCGCCGCCGTGGCGGATCACCTCTTCGATCCGGGCGTAGATGGTGCGCAAGGGTTCAGCCTCGGATTTGTCCCCAAGCCGCTCGGCAGCCATGCGCGCAGCCGTGCCTTCAAGCGTGCCCCTGATCTCAATGGCGTCGAAAATATCATCGACAGAGAAGTCGCTGACCACAAAGCCGCCGCGCGACAGCGGCTTCAAAAGGCCTTCATAGGCAAGCTGGCCCAGCGCCAGGCGCACCGGCGTGCGGGAAATCCCCAGAACATCCACCATCGCCAGCTCGGAAATGCGCTCGCCCGGCTTGAAATGGCCAGAAATCACAAGCTCCCTCAGGCGCATGATGGCCTTTACCTGTTGGCGTGATCTGGATTGTTCCATGGTTTTCTTTCTCCGGGCTTCTGTGTGCCACCCTAATAGCATCTTTGCGCCATAGCAATCCTGCGCGCGCCCCTTTACCGCGATGTTGCGTTATTGTACTTATAGGCCAATGCATGCAACCCTGGGCAACTTCCAATGACCATGAATGTCAGCCAAATTCCCTGGTACAGCCTTTATGGCGAAACGCCGGACGCCGAAAGCGCGGACGACATCCATGTGGAATTCATTGAGGACAGAAGCCGCGAGAACGGCTGGCTGATCAAACCGCACCGGCACACACAGCTTTTCCAAATCATCTGTATTTTCAAGGGGAAGACAGTTGTTCACCTGGAAACGGACCAGCATGTCACTGAAGGTATCACCATCATCACCATGCCGGTGGGAACGGTTCACGGGTTTGAATTCGGCCCCGGCAGTGAAGGGGTTGTCATCTCGATCCGGGAAAGCGCCCTAAGCGGCGGCGAATATGAAAAGTCATTGCACTTTTTGCGTCCGATCATCGAGACACCGATCATCACATCGC
>JBNKYQ010000171.1:0-6680 GCA_050300975.1 Kordiimonas sp. | reverse complement strand
CTATAACCCAGGATTCGCCACAAACCTGATGCTCAAGGATTTGGGCATCGCCATGGACGCGGCGGGCGATACCGGCGCCAACACGCCCCTTGGTGCGCTGTCCCGCGACATCTATAAGGCGATGGACGACGCAGGCTTCGGCGGCAAGGATTTCTCCGCCGTGATCAAGCATCTGGCGGGCCAGCTTTAAGGCACTATTTCTTACGAGTGTGAAACTGTATGAGCTTTGAGGCCGTCGATATCTATTTGCTTCCTTGGAAAGACGCTAGGGGGCTTTCCTTGGCGACAAGGTTCAAGGACGAAGAAGTGCGTAGTTTCACATTGGTTTCGAGTGATGGACAATCTTTTCAGCTTTGGGTAGACCCAGCCGATAGTTCCGGCATGACCTGTGTTCACCTTTGGGATCGAGGGAAGATTCACTCGAAGAGGGCCTGTCACATCGAAGAATTGACAATGCACCTTGAAGAAGCTTTCAGCAAAGTGTTTCCATAAAACAAGAAAAGGGCTCGGGCATTTCTGCTCGGGCCTTCTTCTTGGCAGCTAGTGCGTGTTCTTATCAGTGGAATTCTGGGGATACGGCATTTAATTGCCGGCGCTTAATACCCCCTCCAAAAAATAGCCTGGATGCGCCTGAGTTGCCGACTTTACCGCCTGTTGACGACAATCATGCAGCACATAGCGACAACCTCTTGTTTCCCCAGCCTGTTTTGTTTAATGCAGTTTGTGTATCCATTAGCCAAATTCAAGTTTTGCTGTCGCCAAAATTTGTTTTTGCATGGTCATATAGGGCTGTGCGCTTCGTGCATTTAAAGGTGCAAATCACTAACGACAGGGTGATGCAGCGTTTCAGCCTATTTCTTCTTTCTTGGTCTTTTTTGAGGCCTTGATTTTTAAACCACCTTGGGTGCCTTGGCACTCCAATAGGATAGAAAAATGAAAAGAATAATGATGAATAAAACGAAAATTGCCTTAGTCGGGGTTCTGCTGTTGTTGGGCGTACTTTATGTGAGCAATAGAGATACTCCGCCTGTAACTGGCCCGAACTTCCAGTTCAGTTCTGTGGATGGCTATGCTTTTCCCGAGCCGTTGAAAGAGCAAATTAAAACCACCACGCATGCCGCAATTCTCATGGCGCAGAGCCAGTTCCCCGAGATTTCAGAGAAAATAAATTTCAACTTCATTCCGGTGAACCGAGACCTTTCGAAAGTTAAGGGTGTGTCAGGCCGGGCTGATCGTTCCTATGAAATTGAAATCAATATTTCCACGGCATATGAGGGCGGAGCCGAAAAGGCGGTGGCAGATGGATTGAAGGTTGTCCTGTTGCATGAGCTGCACCATGTTGCGCGGGGCTGGCTTGTTCAAGATAATAAATTCGGTCCAGGCATTGATATTGCTGCCATCAACGAGGGCCTTGCGGACGTTTTTGCAGAGGAGCTTATGGGCTTCCCTCAAGCAAATTATACAGACAATCCTGATTTTGATGCATGGACGCAGGAGATTTTGGCGCTCCCTAAATCAGCGAATTATGGTGAGTGGATGTTTATGTTGCCGGATGGCCGTGAGGCAGTGGGTTATCGAACCGGTGCCTGGCTTGTTAAGAAGGCCCAGAAAAACACAGGGAAGACCATACAGGCGCTGAGCAAGATGACCATTGATGAGATCTATCACGCGGCTGGGTACCAGAGGATAAATAGCTAATAGATTGGAAACCGCATTGGGGCTGGAGCGGCGTTGCTGCCCGGCAATATCCCTAGTGACTAAAGGTTATCAGAAGAAGTGTAATTCGAACGGCCAAGGGCATGCCCTTGGCCGGCTTTTGTTTTGCCGTTAAGTTTTTGAGTGCGCATTGAGCGAAATTCTTCGCTGCCGCTTCTTCCGGCGCTTCTTTCGGCACAACAAAAAAGGCCCAGTCGATTGACCGGGCCTCTTGTTTGACAGTCGTGTCAGGTCTTAGCTTGCAGCGGCGTAGTTCCAACTGGCAGATACTCCCGGGGAAGAGCTGGCAGCAGGGGCAGGCGCCCGGCCCACAGCGCCGTAGCGGATCACCGCCTGCGTGCGGTTCGATACACCCAGCACCTTGAAGATGGCATGCATATGCGCCTTCACCGTACCTTCAGCGATATCAAGGCGTGCGGCGATTTCCTTGTTCGGCAGGCCGTCAGCGGCCATGGCCAGAATCTGCTTCTGCCGGTAGGAAAGGCGGCTCAGGTCCACCGAATTGGCAACCTGCGGGCGGCCCGCGTGTCCCGCCTGTGGGCGGTCATGGGCGCCTTCAAGCGCGCCGCGCACGTTCGGGGCAGCCGGGCGGCTGGCGACAGCGCCAAAACCGTCAAGCGGCAGTTTGAGCGCTCGGCGGATGGCTGTAACCATCTCGGCAACGCTTGCGCCGCGTTCCACGGCTACCGCGCCCGCGCAGTCGCTGTTGCGCTGGCCGTCACGGTCCTGGATCGTCACCACGGCGGCGTCCGGGTACAGACGGCGCACCAGTTTCATACAGTCACGGCCGTCGCTTCCAAGCGATGCCGGGTGGACAATAATCAGGGAAAGGTCATCGTGATTGGCGGTCTTCGCCAGAAATTCATGTTCACTGCTGGCTTCCATAATTTCCTGGAAATTGCTGGAAACCAAAATCACTTCCCTCAGGGAAAGACGGAGCAGTTCCTCTCCATCAACAATCAGAGCTTTCATAACACATCCTCGCTTTTTTTTGACTTGCCCCACGCCCTTTGCGGTTCTTTTAGGACAAGTGAAATATAAGTGAACCTCATATCTCTCATGTATTTTTGTACTTTTACTTTACGCAAAAAGTAATGGAACTTTGGAATGATGCGATGAATTGAGCGCGGGATGCGATGAGCCGAACCGCCATTTCTGCGGTTTAGGCAAGCTGGGACCGTATAATCTAGGATAGTGCGGTTTGGGCCCTGTCGGTCCCTTGACGGTGGCGGGGGATTCCCCGTACCCATGAAGGATACCGAAAGCCGAAAACCGCACCAAAACGGAGCCTGTATGACCAGCCTGCTGAAAAATCTGCCGTCTTATGAGGAAGCCAGGGCCGCCCTGGACCGCATCGACGCGCGCCAGCAGGAAATGATCGACACCGTCATCAACTGGTCGCGTGTCAACAGCGGCAGCCGGAACCTTGAAGGCCTTGCGGCCATGGAAGCGTTGATCCTGGAGGCATTCGCGCCTCTGGGCGCGGAAGTGGAGCTGATCCAGCTTGCGGACGGCGAGGCGGTGAATGAGAAGGGCGAGGTTGTCACGGTAAAGAACGGCCGCACCATCCGACTGTTCAAGCGCCCGCACGCCAACCGCAAGGTGCTGATGACCGGCCACACGGACACGGTTTTCGCTAAGGACCACGCGTTCCAGGAACCGGTGTGGCTTGACGAGAATACCCTGAATGGCCCCGGCGTCGCCGACATGAAAGGCGGCATTATCGTGATCCTGAATGCGCTGATGGCGTTTGAGGAAACACCGCAGGCCGATAGCGTTGGCTGGGAAATCCTGCTGTCGCCCGATGAAGAAACCGGCTCGCTGGCGTCTGCTCCATTGCTCGCCGAACGCGCCAAGGCGGCGGACATCGGCCTGACGTATGAGCCCGCGCTCGCGGACGGCACGCTTGCGGGTGCCAGGAAGGGCAGCGGCAATTTTACCGTGGTGGTGCGCGGCAAGGCCGCCCACGCGGGGCGCGAGTTCCACGCGGGTCGGAACGCCGTGGTGCACCTGTCGAAGATTATCGCGGACCTTTCAGCGCTGACGGACGGCCGACCTGAGCTGACGGTCAACCCGGCTGTCATTAGCGGTGGGGTGGCGCCAAACGTGGTGCCGGATATGGCCTGGTGCCGCTTCAATGTGCGGCTGAAGGAACCGGGTGACGCAAGCTGGTTCCAGGCTGAAGTGGACCAGATTGTCACGCGCTACGGGGCAGAGGACGGCTTTGACGTGTCGCTCCACGGGGGCATCAACCGCCCGCCCAAGGCGCTCAGTGACGCCAGCCTGAAGCTGATGGACGCCATCAAGGCCTGCGGTTTGGACCTAGGCATCAAGATCGATTATGTGCCCACCGGCGGCTGCTGCGAGGGCAACAACCTGGCGGCTGCGGGCCTGCCGAACGTGGACACACTGGGTGTGCGCGGCGCGAACATCCATAGCGCGGACGAGTTTGTTTGCGTGGACAGTTTCGCGGAAAGGGCTAAACTTTCCGCTCTGATTCTTCTGGCTTTCGCGAGCGGCCAGCTCGACGACGTGGTGAAAGCCAAAACCGCATGATGCGCCCAGAAGGGGATTTCGCGCGTCACTGAGGTTGGAAGACAAAAGGCCAAAAGGCCACTTAGGCAACCGGGGCCCTGAAATGCTGCCCGGACACTAAATAAGGGATATGGCACATGTATGTGGTGCGACCAGCACGATTGAAAGATCTTGATGGCCTGCAGGCGCTCGCCAAAAAAACAGGCACGGGTTTGACAACACTCCCGGTCGACAAGAAGGCGCTTGAGGCGAAAGTCAGGGAATCCATGGAGGCCTTCTCAAACCCGCCGGACATGAACAAAAAGACCGGCTACCTTCTGGTGATGGAAGACCCGAAAGAGGGCAAGATTGTCGGCACCAGCGCGCTGATCGTGGGCGTGGGCCTCGACAAGCCGTTCTACAGCTACCGCATCCTGCATCAGACGCAGGTGAGCCACGAGCCGGAAATGCGCGTGGACACGGAACTCCTGCAGCTGTCGAACGATTTCGTGGGCGCCACAGAGGTTGCAACCCTGTTCCTGGATGAAGACTACAGGAAGGATAATCTGGGCAAGCTGATGTCCAAGGCGCGCTATATGCTGATGGCGGCGCACCCTGAGCGCTTCTCCGATCAGGTGATCTCCGAAATCCGCGGCTGGGTGGACGACAGTGGCAACTCCCCATTCTGGGAAGCCCTTGGCCGCCACTTTTTCGGCATGGACTTCAAGACGGCAGACCGCATCAACGGCCTGGGCAACAGCCAGTTCATCTCTGACCTGATGCCGAAGTTCCCGATCTACACGGCGCTCTTGCCGGAAGAAGCCAAGGCCGTGATCGGCAAGCCGCACGACAGCGCGCGCCCGGCGATCAAGCTGCTGGAAAAGGAAGGATTTCGTTTCTCCCGCTCCGTTGACATCTTCGATGGCGGCCCGGCTATGGAAGTGCACAAGCGCGGCATCTGGACGCTCAGGAAAAGCGTGTCAGGCGAACTTGGCGGCACGGTTGAAGGGGAGGGGCATTCGCCCATGCACATGGCCTGTAACCCGGCGCTTGACGATTTCCGGGTGGTGCTGACGAATGTGGTGGAAGGTACCAGTGGCATCTGGATTCCGGAAGAAGCCGCGGGCGCCCTCAACCTGAAGGCTGGTGACCCAATCCTGTTCGCCCCCATTGGCCGCCGCGTGCCGCCGCAGCTTGCTGAGTAAGGAGTTAAGTCATGACACACTTTATTGACGGCGCCTGGACGGAGGGCGCTGGTGAAGATTTTCGTTCCGTGAACCCCGCAGACGGCGCGGTGATCTGGACGGGACGCGCAGCAACTGCCGAACAGGTTGACGCCGCCGTGGCCGCCGCCGCGCGTATGGCGGACAGCTGGGCGATGACGCCTTTCGAGGAGCGCGTCGCTACCGCGCGCCGCTACGCGGAAATCCTGGTTGAACGCAAGGCCGAGCTGGCCGAACTTGTCGCCAAGGACGCAGGCAAAACGCTGTGGGACGCCACCGGCGAAGCCACGGCCATGGCAAACAAGATTGAGATCAGCCTCAAGGCGTATGACGAGCGCACAGGCTTCAAGGAAGCTGTAAACGGTTCGATCCGCTCCAAGCTCGCGCATCGGCCACACGGTGTGATGGCGGTGTTCGGGCCGTATAATTTCCCCGGCCACCTGCCGAATGGCCATATCGTTCCGGCGCTGATCGCGGGCAATACCATCGTGTTCAAGCCAAGTGAGCTGACGCCTGCGGTGGCGGAGCTGATGGTCAAATGCTGGGACGAGGCCGGCCTGCCGAAGGGTGTGCTTAACCTGGTGCAGGGCGCGCGCGACACGGGCGCGGCGCTTATCGCCAACAAGCATATCGACGGGCTTCTGTTCACGGGCAGCGCCCGCACCGGGCAGATCATTGCCCGCGAACTGGTGGACCGTCCGAATGTGATCCAGGCGCTGGAACTTGGAGGCAATAACCCGCTGATTGTCCATGAAGTGCAAGACCATGCGGCGGCGGCTGTGATGACGGTCCAAAGTGCCTTTATCAGCTCTGGCCAGCGCTGCACCTGCGCGCGCCGCCTGATCGTGCCTGTGGGGCCAGAGGGCGACGCCTTCATCGACACGCTGACCCGCGCGATGGACGGTATCACCGTGGGTGCCTGGAATGATGATCCTATTGTGATCCAGGCCATAAAAGAAAAAATTGATCCGCTTATGGAGTGATTGGAGGATTAACTATTACTTGCTATAACTGGGTTCTGAAATAAATATCCACAAAAAAAGAAGAAAAGACTGCGCATGTGTGGTCTTCTCTTCTTTCTTACTATTGAAAAAACAAAATCCCTATACTACTCTACATTGATTTCTACATCCGCGCTCATGCCCCAGAGTAAATCCGCTGGCTGTTCATCTAATTCGAGAGTAACCTTATAGACCACATCACCGCCGATGGTACCGGAGATGGGTG
>JBNKYQ010000170.1:0-6732 GCA_050300975.1 Kordiimonas sp. | reverse complement strand
CGTTACACTTGTTGGCTCCGCAACTCGTCTCGTGTGGCTTGGAGCCTTGGATAGTTGGCAGAGAGGGAGAGGGACAGATGAGCTCGCTGCGGCAGGGTAGAGGAGAACACAGTGGCGAGGAAGCATCAGCAGTAGCAGGAAAGGTGACGCCAGCAGCACTAGGCCGCCCCGGCGCCGGTCCTTCACCCCCAGATAGATGAAGCTGGGCTTCCGCGCCACCAGGGCCACCAGAATGGGGATCACATAGGCGCTTACCACCCACACGATGAAAACAATGCCCGCATAATAGGCCAGGTCCATCAGGTTTGGCGGGTTCTGGAACCAGTCATTGGCAGCGCAGATAACCAGCACCCAGCTGGGTGTAGACACGCCCGCCAGCCCCACCAGAAGCCGGCTTATGGCGCGAGCCCTCTTCCAACCTTCGGCCTCCAGGATGCGTTCATGGTGGCACATCCACATCAGGGCAAGGCACAGGATTTCCATGCTGAAGGTCAGCTCCCACCACCAGCGCGACTGCAGAAGCGAAAAAACGGCACCGCCGGGGAAGAAATAGAAGGCCATCATGATGGTAAGGTTGGAACCCACAAACAAAAGGGCCAGAGCACCCGCCATGGCCCGTTGATCATAGATTTTTCTGCCAAATACAGTCATGCCCTACCTCTGAGACCAGCACCTTTGCTGGTTGCCACACTCATGGTTGTCGAAAATGCTTACGATTTCCCTAAGCTTGGCCTTGGGGAAAACCTAGAGCTCTTCCGCAGGGCTTCGAGGCGGCCTAAAGGATACGATGAAGTAAGGTACAGCCCCCTGCAGGTAAAAGAGGAAGGGTGCATAGATATAATGCAGATAGCCACCGCGCATGATCTCCTCCACCGACAAGAGGATCGCGAGAAGGATCGGGCTGACGCCCAGGATGATTTTATACCAACGGCCCCGTGTCAGGAACCAGGGCAGCACAAGACGGCGCCTGCCAACGCATTCAAGGGTCCACATCACCAGCCAGGCCACAGCCCAGACCGACAGGCACACAAAGATGGTGAGATTGAGCGCCTTGAGGCTTGGGCCCGTCTTGAACCAGCCGAACAGGATGCCCGCCAGGGCAATCCACAGCGGCAGCAACACCGCCACAAGGCCGGACAGAAGTTGCAGCAGGCTGACAACCATCCGCCATCCCGAGGAGGCCTTGACCTTGTCAATATGGGTGAACCAGATGAAGGCCGCGCACAGGATTTGGGAATTCAGGACGATTTCCCACCACCAGCGGGACGTGGTCAGCCCTTCAGCCTGGCCCAGGCCACTGATATAGTCGCTGGCGAGCATGGACAGCACCAGACCGACGATCACCATCGCCGCCGCACCCAACAGGGCCCTGTTGCCTACAAAGCGCATCGCTTTTCACCTGGCTAGATATCTCCAAGTCATACGATAGCGTCAAAAGTTAAGAAAATTGTTTATCCGCAGATATTTAAATGTCGCTGTCACGGGGCGACGCATGCCGCGCCTTGCGGAAATAGGGCAATGCCCCCTGCAGGTACAACAGGATCGGCAGAAGGATCGTCAGCGTGCTGCCGCCCCGCCACCAGACATAGATCCCCACCAAAAGGGCCGTGAGCGTCGGCCAGAAGGCCACAAGCCAAACAAGGGGCCGAAATTTCAGCGGGGACGCTTCGGCGGAATCCGGCGCTGGCCGCGCCATGATCCACACCACTATGGGAACGATGAAATTGCCCACCGCCCACAAGGCGACACACGCCAGAACGAGCAGATAGACCTGCTGTTCGCTGGGGGCTTCACGGAACCAGTCCATATAGGCGGCCAGCAGCATGATCCCGACCGGATAAGAGACGGAGATCACGCCGGTGACAAAATGGACGATGGCGCGCAGGCGCCACCACCCTTGTGAAAACACGATCCGGTTGTGGTGACAGAACCACATGAAGGCCAGGCACAGGATCTGCAGGTTCAGGACAATTTCCCACCACCAGCGGGACACAAGCGTGCCCGTGCCGAAGATGTCAGACCGCAGATAGAAAGCCATCATCATGGATAGAATGGCGCCGATGATCATCATCGCCAATCCGCCCATGAGGGCCCTGCTATCGTGTATCTTGCGTGCCGTCACCAATCCTGGCCTTCCCGAGGGCAGTTTACTGCTGCTTGACCGTACGGCCGTCTTTCATCACGAAATCCACGTCCAGAAGCTCCTTGATATCGTCAAGCGGGCTGCCGTCGGTGGCAATGATGTCAGCGATCTTGCCGGCTTCGATGGTGCCAAGGCTATCTGACATATCGATCAGGTCGGCGGCGTTCACCGTGGCGGACTTCAGGATGTCCATCGCGCTCATGCCGGCGTCGTGCATCAGCACCGCTTCCCGCGCGTTGGTGCCGTGCTTCGAGACACCGCTATCTGTACCGAACGCGATCTTCACGCCGCCTTTATAAGACCGTTTGAAATTTTCCAACATGTCGCCACCAACCCGGATGGCTTTCGCCTTGATGTCGGTGGACAGGAAGTTGCTGGTCTTGGCCATATTCACAACCGTATCGCCAGCCAGCAGCGTTGGCACCAGATAGGCGCCGTTTTTCTTGAACAGGCGGATCGATTCCTCGTTGGCGTAAGACCCATGTTCGATGCTGTCCACGCCGGCCCGGAGCGCCGCGTTGATGCCTTCCGCCGCGTGGGCGTGGGCTGCCACCTTGCGGCCCAAGCCATGGGCTGTGTCCATGATGGTCTTGAGCTCTTCGTCGGTCATCTGCTGGCCGGTACCTGTATTGGTATCCGACAGCACACCGCCCGTGGCCGTGATCTTGATCACGTCCGCACCGAACTTCACGGCATAGCGGACAGCCCGCAGGCAGTCGTCCGCGCCGTCACAGATAGTTTTGGAGGTGAATTTCTCCAGCAGTTCATGGCGCAGGCCGTCCACGTCGCCGTGGCCACCCGTGGCCGCAACACTGCTACCGGCCGCGATGATGCGCGGACCATCAACCCAGTGGTTGGCGGTTGCCTTCCGAAGCGCGAAAACCGACTGTGGTTCCGACCCCAGGTCACGCACCGTGGTGAAACCAGCCTGGAGCGTGCGCTGGGCATACATGACACTGCGCATGGCGGTATCTTCGGCGGACATCTGCAGGCCTTCGCGGAACTGATCCGGGCCCAGCTCGCCCTGGATATGCACATGCATGTCCATCAGGCCCGGCATCACGAAGCTGTCCTTAAGGTCCACAAGCGTGGCATCCTCGCCAAATTCCGATGCGGCCACAAAGCCGTCGCGCACTTCCTTGATGCGGTTGTCTTCAACAATAATGGTCTTGTTCTTGACCGGCGCCTTGCCCGGCACAGCCAGCAGTTCGCCGGCATGAATAACCTTGACATCCGCGGCCCAGGTGGCTGCTGATGAAAACAGGGCTGCTCCCAGCCCGAGTGCCAGAATTCCGGCTTTTCTTGATGACGCGCCCATGGCTGTCCCTCCCTTTATTATTGATCTCTACCATTAATTGGCGCGCAGTCTTACACACCGACGGTAAAAGTCAATTCAGGGGATTAAGATTAGATTAAAGACAGGAATTTTTAGCGCGAAGCCACCACCGGGACGTCCGTAAGGTCTGTAATCGCCAGCTCTTTCAGGTACATATGCACGCGGCCCATATCTGTCTGCATCTCTGCCCGCACCGGCAACAGATAGCCACCTTCGCCCTGGGTCATCACCCAGAACTTGGGTGGCGTTTCTTCGTCTTCACCCTTCTTTTCAGCCTTGCGGCGGCGCTTTTCGCGTTCCTTTTCAAGCTTCTTCTTTTCTTTTTCCGTCAGGATGCGCTTACCCGCGACCAGTTCGCCGCCAATGACGCACTCATGGGCGGGGCCTGAAAAGTCCGTGTGGCGGCTGGCTTCAATTTCAACCGGCTCGGCACTGCAGCGGACCTGCCATTCAAACACAGTAGAGCCATCGAACACCTGGATGGCGAAAGGCTCTGTCGCCTGGGCTTCGGTGATACGGGCACGCAATAGCGCAATTGCCAGCGAAGCCGGGTCGGGTCCACGCCTGAGGTCGGCAGGGACTTCTTCCCGCGGGTATTTCTTTTCCCACTTTTCGGGCCAGTCCTGTTCGATTTCCTTGAGCATGCCATCAGGCGCGAAACGGAGCGTACGGGTATAATCCTCGCCTTCCCAGTGGCCGGCGGAGACATATTCGCGTGGCAGGATATCGCCGTCCACCACCATGCCGCTTGACCTCAGCTCACTTCGGCCGTTGGCAAACAGCTTCGCCAGGCCACGCATGCGGAAGTCAATTTCAAGGTCATAGGTTTCCGGGGCTAGGTCGGCGCGGGCCTCAACGGTTGAGACGAGGAGCCCCTTCCAGATGAAGTCATAGGTTGCCTCAAGCCGTTCGGCGGCCAGGGTCTCTGCGCTTCCAACAAAGGCCAGGCAGGCCCCCACAAACATGCCAGTGTGTTTCTTCATTCAGTCCACTTCCCACATTCCCGAAACCAAGATTGCTGCAAAACCGTTTCAACTGCAACAGATGGATGGTTTAGGAAAAGTGCGGCCACATGATGGCCGTCATTTGGCATTCCTGGTGGGCTTCCCTAGCGCCCGCTTGTGGCGTTCGCAGCGCCGTCCATCGACAGCTTGCTGAGGTAAAGGCCCACCACGCCCTTCTCGGATGGCACTTCGGCACGCACAGGCATCAGTCGGTCGCTATCGCCCATGGCCATCAGCCACACCTTGGGGGTCACGTCCGCCATATCCACGGTCTGGCGGCGGCCCCGGGGGCCACGGGTGACCATCTTTTTCTTCTTCTCTTCCTTCAGCAGCTTGCCTGCGACCGTCGTCGTCTCAAGCGCGCATTCATAGGCCTGCCCCATGATGGGCGAATGCTTCGACCGCTTAAGCACCACGGGCGTGGCGGCGCAGCCAAGCTGCCAGTCCACCACCGCCTCGCCGTCAAAGCTTCTCAGCATGATCGGCTGGTCCACGGCGTCCGCGCTGAAGTTGATCGGGTTCTGCATCAATGACACAAACAGGGACGCAGGGTCCGGCCCGGTTTTCATGTCATCCGGCACGGCTTCGCGGGCATTCTTCTCAAGCCAGTCGTCCGGGCGCTTGGCTTCATAGGCCGCCAGATGACCGTCGCTGCCGTACCGCAGTTTTTGGGAAAAGGCATCGCCGTCCCAAAAGCCGTCCGCGTCCAATGCTTCCGGCTGCACGCCACCATCCGGCAACAATTGCCCAGAAATTTCGAACGTGCCGTGCCCGCCGGTGGCCATTTTGAGCAGCCCGTGGGTCTTGATGTTGATGCCCAGGAAATAATGGCTACCGTCAAGTTCTGTCACGGTTTCCGCGGTTGAGACGTGAAAACCCTTCCAGATCAGGTCATAGGTAGCTTCAATCCGCTCAGGCGCGGCAAAGGCAGGCTGGGCAAGGCCTAAAAGGCAAATGGTGGCAAGGGACAGCAAAAAGCGCATGGTACGATCCTCGTAACAAGTGTGCTCCCTTACCAATTCCTATATTCAAGAATAGGGCCAAATTTTTCGTTAAGGCGTGCAGACAATTGTTCGCATCAGGGCCAGATGAGGGGCAATAGCACGGCTGTGGCCAAACCGTTGACCGTCATGGCGAAGGCCGCCGCCGCGCCCATGGTGTCCGACAGGCGCACCGCTTCGGCGGTGCCTATGGCGTGCCCGGCGGTGCCCAGCGCCAGCCCCTTGGCCACGTCATCATCCACCCCAAGCGCATTCAATAGCCAAGGGCCCACGAGGGCCGCGAACAGGCCTGTCACCACCACCACTGCGGCGGCGATGGAAGCCACCCCGCCCATGTCCTCAACCACCGTGACCGCAAGCGGCGTTGTGATGGATTTGGTACCAAGGCTTGCCATCAGTGCCCCGGGGGCATCAAGGATGAGGGCGGGCATCAGGGCGCTCAGCACCCCGCTGACCGACCCGCCCGCAATCGCCACCAGCACGGCGCGTTTGTTGGCCTTCACCGCCCCCCAGCTGCGGTAAAGCGGCACCGCAAGCCCCACCACCGCCGCCGCCAGCAATATGGCAAAGCCCTCTGTTGCAGCAAGATAGGCCGGAAGGTCTGCTTCATGCAGGCTGAACCAGGCCAGCAGCACCAGGGACGGCAGCAGGATCGGGTGGGCATAGGCCCGGTGGTCCAGCCGCTGATATATCCAGTCAGCAATCAGGAACAAGAGGGTGGTAACGGTTGGCCAAATAATCATTTGCCCGCCTCCATGCGCATCATCAGCCGGTAAAGGAAGGCGGTCACAAGAAGGCCCACAAGCGTGCTCGCGCTGACGGCAAGTAGAAGCACCAATGGCGCGGACAGCACAAGCCCCTTCACCTGCAGGAGTGCCACAATGGGCGGAATGAACAAAAGCGGGAAAATGCGGATCAGGCTGCGCGACCCGGCGGCGAGCACATCAGGCACGCCGCGCCAGAGCAGCAGGAAAGCCGTGAGCATCAGAAGCCCCAGGATGGGGACTGGGAACGCCAGCGCTAAGGCGCGCGCCAGAAAGGCCGCGCCATACAGACACGCCATCAGGATCAACACACCAACAAGCGACCGCGTCACGGTACCTCCCGCACAAACAAGAACGGGATAAACCCTAGGGCTTATCCCGCTCCGGTCAATCTTTTAGGCATCCCTAGCCTGCGCGGACGCGGGCGAGGAAATCGTCGGTGTGGGATGTCAGTGTCCCTGCCAGCGCTTCCAGCTGCTCGATC
>JBNKYQ010000169.1:0-6774 GCA_050300975.1 Kordiimonas sp. | reverse complement strand
TGGCGACGTGACCTTTATTGCTTCATCCAATTGATCCGGTGAGTTGAGTTGATCCAAGGCGGATTTACGAAAAATTGTTTCACTCATAAAATCCCCCGGGTTGCAGTGCGTGTGGCTTCAAGCTTCAACTGCCAACATTATGATTAATATGATCTAATCAAACTTTAGAAAAAGCAATATCCCAAATGTAGGTAGAGAGACACGCGGAGAATGTGTGTCAAACCATTCTGGCGTTGCCAGTTGATCTGATACGGAGGCCAGGGCCCGCGTTCTGTCTGCCCATCTGCCTGTCAGGGAGGTGGGGTTATTTGCGATGGCAACTTTAGCCCGTTTGCGAAGCGGCAGTGGATTGGCCCACTTTGGGTCAGAAGCAGACGCAGGTGTAATAGGGCGATGCAGAATCAGGAGTGTTTTGCCTGGTGTATAACACCCCTAGTACACCTCCCATACACCTCCTACACACCCGTGCTGCAACATAGCGAAAAATAAAATCATTTAAATTCAATGTCTTGTTGTTTTTTTGTGAAGAATCTCAAACTTGCCTCTTGTCATATCTGATATGGTGTTATACATAACTAATACACCGGCACGATAAAACGCCTTACAGACACTCAAGCCATTCCAAGCACGGCACAAGAGGCAGGGCGACAAAAAGAGCCAAAAGGCTCAGCGAGGAAAACCGGTGCGGGACAAGAGGTAAAAACACCCGGCCCGAGTGACGACAGCAACGAACAGAAGCGAGAGACAATCTCGACAGCGAGGAAAACGAGCAGGGGGCCGGACAAAAACATAAAGACCCGGCCCCCGCCCCACCAGAAGCCAAAAGGCACAGGGGAATGCTCAACAAGACGACAGCACAACGATAATAAGAAGATAACAACAAACCCCGGGAAAACCGGGTTCGCGAGGAGAAACAAAAATGTCGATAAAATCCTACCAACAAGTCAAACGCGAACATCGCCGCAGCCGCCGTCTGGCGCGCGAGGCGAGCGTTCTCAAGCGCACCGCACAATCCGTGCACATCCAGCTCTTTGCAGCTGCAGCTTAAGGAAGGGGAGCACGTATGACGCCGGATTGGACGGACGATCAGCCGATCTACCGGCAGCTGAAGGACAAAGTGGTCACGGCCATTATGGAGGGCTCCCTCGTTGAGGGTGAGGCCCTTCCTTCCGTAAGGAATGTAGCCGTTGAAATGCAAATTAATCCTATCACTGCCTCAAAAGCCTATCAGGAGCTTGTCATGGACGGACTGGTTGAGAAAAAGCGCGGACTGGGTATGTTCGTGGTGGAAGGTGCACGCGACAAGCTGATGGAAGCTGAGCGCGAGCGCTTCATTAATGAAGAATGGCCCCGTGTGATGGAAACCATCCGCCGCCTGGGTCTTGATACAGAAGAGCTGCTCAAAAGCAGCCGTAATCACTAGGGGAGGGCCAAATGACAGAATATGTGATTGAAGCAAAGGGTCTTTCCAAGCGTTTCGGCGATTTTCATGCCCTGAATGGCGTGGACTTCAAAGTGCCGCTGGGCCGCATCCTGGGCGTGATTGGCGCCAACGGTGCTGGCAAGACCACCATGCTCAATGCGGTTCTCGGGCTGTCGTCCTATGACGGCGAGCTGAGCGTTCTGGGCCTCGATCCATCGAAAGACCGCGATGCGCTGATGCAGGATGTCTGCTTTATTGCCGACGTGGCAACCCTGCCGAAATGGATGAAGGTCTCAGAGGTTCTGGACTATGTCGAGGCCGTGCATCCGAAATTCAGCCGCGCAAAGGCCATGGACTTCCTCAGCCGCACCAACGTGCCGCTTGAGCGCAAGGTTCGCGCCTTGTCGAAAGGGATGACCGTACAGGTGCACCTGGCCGTGGTGATGAGCATCGACGCGAAGCTGCTGGTTCTCGATGAGCCGACACTGGGCCTCGATATCATCTTCCGCAAGCAGTTCTACCAAAGCCTTCTTGAAGAATATTTCGACGAGGAACGGACCGTGATCATCACCACCCACCAGGTGGAAGAAGTGGAGCATATCCTCTCGGATGTGATGTTCATCAAGGACGGCGGTATCGTTCTTGAATCCGATATGGACGAGCTGACCCAGCAATTCATCGAAGTGCTGGTAAGCCCGGGCAAAGAGGACGAAGCCATGAAGCTGGGTCCGATTGCCAAGGGCAGCAGCTTCGGCAAATCCACGTGCGTCTATAAAAATATTGACCGCGATACGCTGGCCAAACTGGGCGAAACGCGCCGCCTGGGCCTTGCGGATATTTTCGTGGCGACCATGACAGGAGAGGCATAATGAACACGTTTTCAGCCCTCATTAAACGCGAGATCCTCGACGGCCAGAACGGCATGATCAAGGCGCCGCTGATCTTTGCGGTCTTCGCAATCGGTATCGTTTTGATCACGGCTATCGCCTTTGGCCCACGCCTCGAGTTCGATGATGTCTTCGTTAACGGCGAACATGTCACCCTGGGTGACCAGATTTCCAAGGCTCTTGAAACTGAGAAGGGGCAACAGGACATCTCTGCCGCGGTGACCATTACCTACTGGGCGTCGGCAAGCCTGCCATGGATCGTCTTGCCTTTCGTCATCTTCTTCGGTCTTTTGGCGACACTCTATGAAGAGCGCCGCGACCGGTCGATCCTGTTCTGGAAGTCCATGCCGGTTGCCGACTGGCAGGAAGTGTTGGCCAAGTTCGTGACCCTTGTGTTCATCGCACCGGTCATCACCTTTGTGATCGTGGTGGCAACCCAGATCGTGATCGCCCTGATACTGAGCGTGTTCGTGCTGTTCCAGGGTGGGCCGGTAATGGAAATGTGGCCGCTGGGCCTGATGATCTCCAGCTGGGCATCCTTCTTCCCGGACTACCTCTTGTGGGCTCTGTGGGCGTCACCGCTGCTGGCATGGCTGTTGTTTGTTTCATCCTACGCCAACCGTATGCCGCTTCTGTGGGCGATTGTCCCGATTGCCGCGATCGGCGCGGTGGAAGGCATCGTGATGAAAACCACCAACTTCCTGGAATGGATTGGCTGGCATCTGGCCCGCGGTGTGGTGGAAGCACAATATGGCCACCTGATGCACGGTGATGTGGATATCGATGGTCCCCGGGATGTCTATGACGTGGTCCTCGGTGCATCCAGCTTCGACATGTATGCCTTCTCCTTTGGCACGCCGCAGTTCTGGCTGGGCCTGGTGATCGCGGGTGCCTTCATCTACGGCGCCATCGAGATGCGCAAACGCGCGATCTAAGAAACCCATCTCTACTCTCCCAAAGAACCGAGATGAGGAAAGGGCCGCTCCAGAAGAGCGGCCCTTTTTCTTTTGGCATGTGTCAGGCTATTGGGGTGAGCCCCCAGGCTGACTAGTCGTTGTGCAGGTGCCGCATGAAGTCCTGGACGCTGGCGCGCAGGTCAGCGCCTTGCTGTTGCAGGCTCGAGACTTTCTCTGTCACTTCCGATGCGGCGTTCTGGGTGCGCGAGGTGGCGCCGCCGATCTGGGCGAAATCGCCGATCACACCGCTTGTGGCTTCGGCGGCCTGCGCGGCACTGTGGCTGATCTCCTGCGCGGCGGCTGCCTGCTGGCTTACGGTGCCCGAGACTTCGCCCGCGATTTCATCCACTTCCTTGATCCGGCCGCTGATCTTCTCAAAGGCGACCACGGCGTTGGTGGTGGCGCCCTGAAGCTCATTGATCTGCTGGCTGATCTCATCCGTTGCGCGGGCGGTCTGGGTTGCCAGCGCCTTAACTTCACTTGCCACAACCGCAAAGCCTTTGCCGGCTTCACCCGCGCGCGCCGCCTCGATGGTGGCGTTAAGCGCCAGCAGGTTGGTCTGGCTTGCGATGTCATTGATCAGCTTGATGACTTCGCTGATTTTCTTGCCAGAGGCATTCAGCGTTTCAATCAGGCGGGAGGCATCGTTTGCTTCCTCGAGCGCCTTCGCGGTGACTTCTGCGGCGCGGCCCATTTGTTCGCTGACGTTGCCGACGGAGGCTGAGATTTCCTCGGTGGCGCCAGCCACGGCATTCACGCTTTCGCCTGCGTGACGGGCCTTTTCCTCTGCTACATGCATGCCGTCCACGGTTTCGCGGGTGGCCCCGTTCATGGATGCGGCAGCATGCTCCAGCTCATCCGCTGTGCCGCCCAGGCGGTCGATGGCCGCCAGGACCGACGTTTCAAACTGATGCGACAGCTCGCTGGTGCTTTTCTTGTTTGTTTCCTGATCCAACATACAACTCCCCTTCATGCGCAAACCTATGGTGGCCCGCGTCTGGACTTTCGTTATTTCAGAATTCCCCAATCCTGATTGCCGAACACCCTAGGCGAAAATTCGATGCAATTAAAGGCCAAAGCGTGGGTGGGATACGGTCGACGGGATAGTCAAATTGGTGGGGCAGCAAGCGGACCCTTTTTCGTAGCGGAAAGGCTCAGGGTCAGGCCGTCATGACAGTCTCGCCGTCCGGCAGCTCCAGTGTTTCGAACGTGAATTCAGGCGCGACGACGCAACTGACAAGCGACCAGGGGCCGTCAGCCCGGGCGCGCTGCCAATGGTTCGCTGGGACATAAAGCTGCGGGCGCGCGCCGTTCAGGATATCGGGGCCCAGGATGTGGCTTTGTGGCGCGGTCTTGTCCGGCCCGATCTCTAGCGTCATGGGGCTGCCTGCGTGCCAGTGCCACAGTTCATCCGCATCAATGCGGTGCCAGAGCGCAAAGCCGACCTGATCCAACAGATAATAGATGGCGGAACAGCGGCCCCGGCCGGTATCGGGGTCGGCGTTCCTGTATGTGCGGCGATAATAGCCGCCCTCAGGATGAGGCTGCAGGCCAAGCTGCCTGACGATGTCCTGTGCGTTCGTCATGCTGTCAGTCAGCCGGGCGGCTTTCAATATGCAGGTCAAGCGTCTCGAAGGTGAATTCCGGGCTGACAACGCTTGAGAACAGCGTCCAGTCGCCGGTCGAGCGAACGCGCTGCCATGTATTGCCGTGGATCACCAACTGTGGCTTCTGGCCTGCCGCAAGGTCCATGCCCATGACGTGGCTGGTGTCAGCCTTGGTCTCAATGCCGGTCTCGATAATCGCGGGGGCGCCAGCGTGCCAGAACCATAGTTCGTCTGCGTCCACCCGGTGCCACAGCGCAAAGCTTTTCTGCTCGATCAGGTAATAGATCGAAGACGCATAAGCCCGGCCTGCCACGCCTTTTTCATGGCAATAGGTGCGGCGGTAGTATCCGCCTTCGGGGTGCGGCGCGAGATCGAGTTTTTCGATGATATCCTGGGCGGTGGTCATGCTTTCCCCATTTCATAAAGCGCGATGGCGGCGGCGTTTGATACATTCAGGCTTTCAACCTTACCCGTCATCGGGATTTTGGCAATGGCATCGCAGTGCTTGCGCACCAGCGGCCTCAGGCCCTTGCCTTCAGACCCCATAACAATGACGATATTGTCGCCCATGGAAATGCTGCCGATCTCCGTGTCTGTATGGCCGTCGAGCCCTACATGCCAGTACCCCATTTCCTTCAGGGCCTCAAGCGCCTGGCTCAGGTTGGCGGCGCGCACCCAGGGCAGGGTCTCAAGTCCACCGGCAGCGGCGCGCGCCAGCACACCGGATTCGCCAGGGCTGTTGCGGTCCTGCGTGATCAGGGCCCGGGCGCCGAGCGCTGCGGCGGACCTCAGGCATGCGCCCACATTGTGGGGGTCTGTCACCTGATCCAGCATCAGGATGATATTTTTCTCGCCGGGCGTTGGCTCAAGGTCCAAGAGGTCCAGGCCGGGCAGGGGGCGGACTTCCAGAAGCACACCCTGGTGCGGAGAATCAGCGGGCACCGCGGTCCTGAGGATTTGATCGTCTTCGATATAGTCAACTGCGAGGCCGGGGCGGATCGATACCAGCCCCGATGCCTGAAGGGCTTTAGTGGTGCCAACAAGGCGGATGCATTCCCGCTTCGGGTTCTTCAGCGCTTCTTCAACCGCATGGCGCCCAAAGAGGAAGAAACCGTTCTTGTGCTTTGGCGCCAGTGTGGCTGCTGCACCCCGGTGGCGGCTGTCGCCCTGGTGTCCCCCCTGTTGCCGCGGTGCGTGATGGGCGGCTTTCTGCTGGGGCCTGCCTTTTCCGCCTCGGTGGTCCGGTTTCTTTTTAAAGTCTCTCTTAGACATCGACTGTGTGTTTCCTGAACAAGGGGCGGCGGGTGAAATATCCACCCGAAACGCGAAGATTATTGCCCGTCCCATATGCTAAAGCGCTGGATTTATAAAGTCCTAACAAAAAAATACGAAATGTGGGGAAGTTGCTGTTGACATAGCAATTTATATAAGCATATTGCCCCTCACCGCGACGCCAGTTCGGAGTGGGATTTAGTCCCGAGTTTCACTGGCGATCTAGTATATACGTGGAGGGGTTGGGGAGCGGTCAAACCCATCAGACTGTAAATCTGACGCTTCGGCTTCACAGGTTCGAATCCTGTCCCCTCCACCACTTAACCTTCCTTGTTCAAGGCTCCTCCGGGGGTCGCGCGCGGGAAGGCTTGTCGTGTTCGAGAGGAGCCGCTGGCTTGTGCGGGTGTAGCTCAATGGTAGAGCAGAAGCCTTCCAAGCTTACGACGAGGGTTCGATTCCCTTCACCCGCTCCAATTAAGTCCCTCTCGGGCGACATCATCATGTGACTTCCCGGGTGGGTGTCACGGGGTTAAATGGAAAGCTCGCCTGAGTGTGAACAAAGGCGTGATTGCTTGCAAAGGTAGACGGGCAATGGCTAAAGAAAAGTTTGAACGTAATAAGCCGCACTG
>JBNKYQ010000168.1:0-6808 GCA_050300975.1 Kordiimonas sp. | reverse complement strand
TGGCGGCACCGCCCGCCACGCCCGCAGGCATGTTCCTGATGCGCGTCAGCGTCTGTGCCCAGCACACGACTGAGCAGATCGACGAGATCATCAAGCGCTTCAAGATCACGGCTGAAAAAGTAGGCCTTGAGCTGAAAGCCTAGGCCTGACAACCGGCTGGACAAAACAAAGGCGGCTCACAGGCCGCCTTTTTTATTTAATTATTTGAGGGGCTTACTTGAAGGCGCCCTTGCGCTTGAGGCCCCAGAACAGGCTGATGCCTGAAATGATCGGGTGCCGGCGCATGCGGTCCGTGACCGTGATCTCCACGCCTGAGTGGCGCTTGATCTTCCAGGCCAGATAGTCGATGCCGCCATCGAACGTCATGGCCGCCTTCACCAGGCGCATGAAGCTGACGAACTTGCCGTTACAGCGACGCAGGAACCACTTCAGGCGCGGCACCAGCCGCTCGGTACGCGGGGGCTGCTTGATCGGAGGGATCGGGCCCGGGACAATGCCCATGGCCTCTTCCGCGAGCGCCGTAAGCGCATCATAGCGGTCTTGGTCCAGCAGATAGATCTCAAGGCCCTTGCCGCGGCGCTCAGACCGCAGTTCAGCCGAATAGGTCTGCTCGAACGCCTCAACCCACAGATCGCGCGAGTTGGTGGCGCCGGGGATCAGCTCCAGAAGGTTGCTGATCATGGTTTTCATGGCCTGTGCCACGTCACCCGCGATCGACTGTTTGGTCATATCGTCTTTCGGCAACAGGAGGATGCAAGGCTGGCAGAAACGCGCCCACACAGACACGTTCAGGCATTCAGGGCGAACCCGGAAAGCGAAATCGGACCGCGACAGCACAGCATATTTGCAGCGCACGGTCATGCCGGCCACGTCCATCTCATGATAGAAAACATTCGGCGGGCAAATCTGGTTGGCAATCGCCAGCCAACGCTTCTTGTAGGCCGCCTTGTAGCTATCGACGATGACGTAGAAATCGAGAACTTTCTCTTCGATATCGCCTGTACGCAGGCAGGACCCATAGAACAGGATACCCGAAACACAGTCGCCGAACTTGTCAGCAACTGCCTGTGCGGCCTGCGTGACAGCGTCCGGAACCGGACGCTTCCATTCGTCGAGGATAAAGGTAGTCAGTTCTTGGTCAGCTTTGCTAGTCATCATGGAGCCTATTTTAGCGACACAAATGTTAATGCCCTATTGCCGCGTAGTATAATTTCTTTTCCCGGCACAGGATAATATATTTCGCCATCAAGTGTTACAGGTTCAAGTCCATCGATGCGAATTTCGTCCGCCCGACGGGTATGAACCCCACCAATTGTCTTTTTCCCGTAGCTACCCGTAATCAAGCCCTTCACAGCGCGGAACACATTGCCGCCGCCAGCTTCCACGGCTGAAAACTTCAGGCCGCCCCGTCCTTCCTTGCCGTAAGGGCGAAGGCCCAGCAGGAGACGGTCGAGCGTAGTGGCCATCACGGCGGCGAATTCGCCCGTGAAGCGGCCGCCGCCCTTGATGGTTACGGTCATCGGGTCGGATACCATCAGGCGCTTGTCGCGGCTAAGCCCAAACGCGGACGCCAGCAGCTTGGTGATCGCCACAACATGCGCGAGCCCATTGGGCATGCCAGCCTCATAGGCGTGTTCGCGGCACCAGTGAATGCCCTTCACAACGCCTGCTGTACCGAAGAAGGTCCCGACACGCGGCGGTTGGCCGTCACCCAAGTCCAATTCAATAAGGTTCAGGCTCACGAGCCGGTCAGCGATACCACCTTCCTTGGCAACCTGGATCAGGCGCTTGAGCACCTTTTCGGGGCGCCCCTTGAAGCCAAGGTCAGCTGCCGTCATGTTGGTTTTGCCGCCGGGCAGGAAGGCAATCGGAGGGATCACGTCAAACGGGTTGCGGTCCATGATAGACGCCAGCACAGCGCCAATGGTGCCGTCGCCACCGTTGACAATCAGCATCGCCGGGTTGGCGCGCGCAAACAGCGCTAACGCCTCATCAATGCTTTCAATGCCATTGAGCTCGAAATGCACCACGTTTGCGCTTTCGTCCACCACACGGCGGATGGATTCGATCCGCGCAGCGTTTGTGGTGCTGAGCGGATTGGAAATAATCGCGATCAGCGGCACTGACGCGCCCGACTGTATGCTGCTTTTTTCCAATTGCATGGTGTCAAACTCTTGTAACAAATTCCGCCTAAACACTATGGTTCCGACGGTTCTGTGAATCATTCGCCGCCTACATACCGTGAAAAGGCTTCAGACGCAAATGTCCTGAGGGTGTTCGCGGCCATTCGCCGCAGGGCGGTCAGCGTCTGCGCAGCTTGCGGCGCTTTTCCTTCTGCTCTTCGTCGGCGCCGAAGATATACTTGAGGTTCACCGGCATGTCGGTCACGCCTTCCTTGGCGGTGAAGACTACCTCTTCCACATCCGGCTTCCCGAGGCCCAGTTTGGGGTTGTTGGAAAAGCCAAACCCTTCAGAGAAGAAATCCGCCTTGCCGTTGGCATTGCGGTCATGCATCACGACCAGGGTGAAATCACCCACGCTTGGCATGGGCACACAGACTTTCTGGCCCTCAGCCTCCGTTTTCACGTCAATCCGAACCAGCTTCTTGCCCTTTTCAAGGAAGTCATCCGCCGTGGGGCCATATACCTGCACGCGGATATTGCCTTCAAGGTCCTTCAGGCCCTCCACGGACACACGGACGAGTGACTTGCCCGCTCCCGGGGCGTCACACAGGCCCATGTCATGGTCCCGCTCCGCTTCATCCTTGACGGCATCAGCGCCGCTGGAAGCCAGTGTCAGACCCGCCATCAGGGCCACTACCACCATCTTACTCGAAACACTCGTCGATCTAATCAACATAAACTTCTCCAGGTGCCCCTGCTTCAGTTTGCAAATGGCGGTCGATGGTGGCGAAAATATGTCCCATATGACGACAAATTGGGTATAACTCAACAAGCTTTTGCCTTCTTTGCCCTATCAAAGAAGAAAAGGCTCTTGCAACAAGGCTCATAGGGGTGTAGCGCCAAAGCATGTTTACTCGCATCGACCGATATATTCTCGTACAGATATTGGGCCCGTTATTCACGACCCTTGGTATCGCAGCTTTGTTGCTGATTCTTGAACGTATGCTGAGGCTTTTCGATTTTGTCGTGAACCAGGGTGGCCCGGTCGAAGTCGTGTTCCAGATGCTGGCAAACCAGGTGCCCCACTATATGGGGCTGGCGCTGCCGATCGGCATGTTGCTGGGCACCCTGCTGGCATTCCGGAAAATATCACTTTCCAGTGAATATGACGCGATTACCTCGTCAGGCATCGGCCTGAACCGCCTGGTGCGCCCTGTGCTGGCGCTGTCACTTGTGCTGGTGGTTGTGAATACCATTCTGGTCGGCTGGGTGCAGCCCTATGGCCGCTATGCATATAGAAGCCTTGTGTTCGACCTCAGGAGCGGGGCGCTGGGCGCCAGCATCCGGGTCGGCGAGTTTGTCGATATCGGCGATAATATCACCCTGATGATCGAAGAATCCCGCGACCAGGGCGCAGAGCTTCTTGGCATCTTCATGGAACGCCGCAGCGACGGCCGCAGCCTGGCAGTCAGCGCCGAACGGGGCGGCTTCTTTGCCACCGACGATGAAAACACCATTCTGCTTCGGCTTTATAACGGCGTGCTCATTGACCTCAACGAAGGCCAGAACAAGCCCCGCGTCCTCAAGTTCGACCAGCAAGACCTGACGGTCAAGCTGCCGGCCAAGGAAGCCTTCCGCGAACGCGGCGGCGAAGAACTTGAAATGACGCTGCCCGAACTGTGGACTGAGAAAGACAATCCGGTGCTGGACACCAAGGAACGTGCGGCCTACACCGGCAATTTCCATTGGCGGGTGATGCATTCCATCACCTTCCTGATCCTGCCGTTCCTCGCGATCCCCCTGGGGCTGACCAACAAGCGGACAGGTAAAGGCACTGGTATTGTGGTGGGGCTGACGCTGCTGATCCTCTATAACGAATTCATGGAAGCCATGGAAACCGCCGTGCAGAACGGCGCATCGCCTTATGGCAGCATCTGGCTGTTGTTCACCGCTTTCAGCCTCCTCAGCTTCACCCTGTTCCACATCGCGGCCCACAAAGTTGGGGGCGAACCGCTGGCCTGGATCGACAAGAGCTGGGCCTTCATCAGCGGGCCGATCAAGCGCCTGTCGAAGAAAGTCATGGGGGTTAGCGACTGATGTTTACGACACGCACACTTCGCCGCCTTTTCATGCCGTCGCGCACCCTGGCCCGCTATATGGTCAGAATGCACCTCGGGCGCTTCTTCGGCATCCTCTTGGGCCTGACGGCGGTCCTGCAGATGCTCGACCTTCTGGCCACCGCCGATGACATCATGGCCGCGGACGGCGCCAACTGGGTCTCGCTCGTGTCCTATGTCAGCATGCGGGCGCCGCAACTGATCAGCCAGTTCGTGCCCTTTACGGCGCTTCTGGCCACACTGCTGACACTCGCGACCCTGAACCAGCATTCCGAAGTGGTGGTCATGAAGGCCAGTGGCCTGTCGGCGCACCGCATCCTGCTGCCGCTCGGCATCGCATCCTTCATCATTGCCGTGACCCATTTCGCCTTCAATGAAACCGTGGTGGTGAACGCCAATGCGGACCTGGAGTATTGGCAGGACAATGGCTATGCGGTCGACCTGCCGCCCAACGCCGGGCCAACCGGGCGTGTCTGGATCAAGGAAGGCAAGACCATCGTGCTGGTGGAAGCTGTCAGCCAGATCCGCAACAAAGTGGTGCTCGACAAGGTCTCGCTCTATGAACGCGACCAGCGCGGCAAGCTTGAGGCCATGGTGCATGCAGACTTCGCCTGGTATCAGGACGGTCGTTGGACCCTACATGAAGTGCGCCGTTTCGACGCCGGCACGCACGAGGTGACCATCCACCCCAGCCAGGCCTGGGACCTGGAGACCCGGCCAGAGCGCTTCCAGGCGCTGACGGTCAAGCCGGACCATGTTTCCTTCCCAAAGCTCTGGAGCTCGATGCAGGAGCTTAAGAAGGACGGCCTGCCAACAGACCGGCTTATGGCCAGCTTCCTGCAGAAGGTAGCTGGGCCGGCTTCGTCGCTTCTGATGCCGCTTCTGGCCGCAGTGGCCGCCTTCGGCGTGCACCGTGCGGGCAACCTTGTGATCCGGGTTGTCTTCGGCATGGCGCTGGGATTCAGCTTCTTTGTGGCCGACAACTTCATGCTGGCCATGGGCGAATTCGGCGTGGCGCCGCCGTTCCTAGCGGCCTGGGCGCCCTTCTTCCTGTTCCTTGTGGTGGGCTATGCCGTGATCTTCAATTCTGAAGAAGGCCGCCTGCCGAAGAAGGCTAGGAAGCTCCAAGAAAAGCCCGCAGCCGGTGAGTGACGTGGACAAGAAAGAGCCGCCTGCCCGGCCTGAAAAAAACCAGAACAGGGCACAGGTAGCCGGTGGCGCGGGGTTCGCCTTCCTTGGCCGCATGGGCGCGCTGATTGAGGCCGTCTCGGTTATTGCCTTCACATGGTATTATGGTGCCCCTACCTTCGGCCTGTTCGCCGTTCTGTGGTCTTATGTGAAAGTCTCAACCGCTGTGTCGGACGCGGCGATGACCACCGCGCTGCAGCGCTTTGTGCCCAAAGCGAAAGACAATGACCCCGAACTGGCTGTCGGCTATGCCATTAAATTCAGCTTCCTGATAGCCACCCTGATCGCCGCCGGGACTTTCTATGCAGCACCGAAGCTCGCGACGCTTATCAGCGCGGCAGACGATGACGCAGACCATCTGATCAACGTGATCCGGGTCTATGTCTGGGTGCTTCCCTTCTGGACAATGGTCGAGGTGGGTACTGCCGCCATCCGGGCACGCAGGAAGTTCGGCCCAGAAATCCGCGTGCGCGTGTTCTATGAACAGGGCCTTCGCCTGATGGCAGCTGTCGGCTTTGCGCTGATGGGCTATTTCACCTATGGGCTTTTCCTCGCGCATCTCGTCTCTGTCGTGCTTTCAGCCGCCCTCGCGCTTCGGCTCGTGGCCAAGCATTATGACTTTGCCAAGGTTCTGCGCGCGCCCATGACAGGGCCGATGCCCAAGGCCATGCGCCAGTACGGATTCACGGTGATGCCAGCGAACCTGATCAAGAAGCTGTTCAGCGAATTCCCTGTGATGTTCCTCAATTACCTGCTGCCGGGCGCGGCTGGCGCGGCCGCAGGCGGCTATTATGCCGTGGCGCGCAAGATCGCCAGCGCCCTGCAGGCTGTCCGCATGACGTTCGAATATGTCATGGCGCCCCTGGCGGCAGAGAAAGACGGCCACGGCGACCACGCAGCCCTCAAGGACATGTATGGCTATGCCACCCGCCTGTCGGTCACGCTTGCGCTTCCGTTTGGCGCGGCGCTTGTGCTGGCGCGGAACGATATCCTGGCCGCGATGGAGCCTGAATTCCAGGCGGCAGCCGCGGCGATGTCCATCCTGTGCGCGGGCCGGGTACTTGAGGCCGCAACGGGCCCATCAAGCGCCATTATTGAAATGCTCGGCCACCGGTCCCTGCCCTCCATCAACGGTGTGCTGGGGCTGATTACCCTTCTGTTCCTCGGCAACTGGTTGATCCCGCTTTATGGGGTCACGGGCGCGGCCATCTCGGCGGCCTGCGGCCTCAATGTCACCGCGATCGCAGGGCTGGTTGAAACATATTTTATCTTCAAGCTGTGGCCCTATGACCGGCACGCGCTGAGGCCGCTTGTGGTCTCGCTTGCCACCAGCGCCATCATGCTGACGCTTATCCCTGCCAGCAACCAGTGGCCGGTGCC
>JBNKYQ010000167.1:0-6989 GCA_050300975.1 Kordiimonas sp. | reverse complement strand
AGCAGCTGCAGGCGGCGGATCGAACGGTCAAGGATCGTCACGTCCGCGCCCATGCCAACAGCCATGCGCGCTGCGTTCGTGCCCACAACGCCGCCACCGATAACAGTCACTTTGGCAGGCGCAACGCCCGGTACGCCGCCCAGCAGCATACCACGGCCACCCTGGCTCATTTCCAGTGCGTGGGCACCGGCCTGGATCGACATACGGCCCGCAACCTCAGACATTGGCGCAAGAAGGGGGAGGCCGCCAAAGTCGTCGGTTACGGTTTCGTATGCGATCGCAATCGCACCGGATTTGATCAGACCTTGGGTCTGCTGGGGGTCCGGAGCCAGGTGGAGGTAGGTGTAAAGGATCTGGCCTGGGCGCAGCATTTCGCACTCAACAGCCTGAGGCTCTTTCACTTTCACGATCATGTCGGCTTTTGCGAAAATCTCGGCAGCTGTATCAATGATGGTAGCGCCAACAGCTTCATACATGTCGTTGGTGAAGCCGATCTCAAAGCCGGCATTATTCTGAACGATAACTTCGTGACCGTTTGCGATCAGCTCACGCACGGACGCTGGCGTCAGGCCAACACGGTACTCACGGTTCTTGATTTCCTTAGGAACACCTACAAGCATTCTGCCCTCCTAAAAACTGGTTTTGCTTGTGCGGCAAGGGATCGCCTGACGGCCTTATGATCGGTCGTTCCAGTCCCCTCACTTCTCTGGCAGGGAATTTACTCCAAAGCCGTTAGAATGTCCTTGCAAAGACGGAGATTTTGACAGAGTATTTTGCATGATTATTGTGCATATTTTTATTTATACGCAGGAATCTGCGAATGATTAAACTTGATAAGATTGATCGTGCCATCCTGGACGCCCTACAGAAAGACGGTCGCCTGTCGAATGTGGAGCTGGCCGACAAGGTTGGCCTGTCGGAATCGGCGTGCCTGAGACGCGTCAAGAACCTGGACGACAAGGGCGTGATCATGCATTACGCGGCGCACCTGAACGCCAGCGCCGTGGGCCTGCCCGGTACAGTTTTCGTACGTATTTCGCTCGAGGACCAGCAAGAAGAAAAACTGCGCCGCTTTGAGGAAGCCGTCAGAAGCGTTACGGAAGTGATGGAATGCTATCTGATGAGCGGCGACGTGGACTATATGATCCGCGTGGCGGTCAAGGACGCGCCGGATTATGAACGCATTCACAATATGCTCACGCGTCTACCCGGCGTGGCGCGCGTGCACTCAAGCTTCGCACTCAGGAATGTGCTCAGGCGCACAAGGCTGCCCCTGCCCGC
Source organism: Kordiimonas sp. (assembly GCA_050300975.1). Classification (GTDB taxonomy): domain Bacteria; phylum Pseudomonadota; class Alphaproteobacteria; order Sphingomonadales; family Kordiimonadaceae; genus Kordiimonas. The sequence continues at coordinate 5,708 of JBNKYQ010000167.1, read as the reverse complement.
CCAAGAGAGCTAAAGCCACTCAGGAACCGGCAGGTTCTTGGATTTCAGGAATTCCGGGTTAAAGAGCTTCGACTGGTAACGAAGCCCACTATCACACAGAAGCGTCACGATGGTATGGCCCGGGCCCATCTGTTTCGCCAGGCGAATGGCACCCGCCACATTGATGCCGGTGGATGAACCGACGCACAGGCCTTCGCGCTTCAAGAGATCAAAAGCGATCGGCAACGCTTCCTCGTCCGGGATCTGGAAAGCTTCGTCAATCGGGGCGCCTTCAAGGTTTGCCGTGATCCGGCCCTGCCCGATACCTTCGGTGATGGAGCTGCCTTCGGCCTTGAGTTCGCCATGCTTGATATAGTTATAGATGGCCGCGCCCATGGGGTCAGCGAGCCCGATAACGATATCCTTGTTGAATTCCTTCAGGCCCATGCCGGTGCCAACAAGCGACCCACCAGAGCCTACAGCCGTGATAAAGGCGTCAACCTTGCCATCGGTCTGGGCCCAAATCTCACGCGCCGTGGTTTTGATGTGCGCCTCCCGGTTCGCCACATTGTCAAACTGGTTAGCCCAGATCACACCATGCTGCTCTGTTGCGGCGAGTTCCTCCGCACGGTGCTTGGCCACATGGTTGAAGTTGCCCGGATTGGAGTATGGCGCGGCAGGCACAAGCTCGAGCCCGGCGCCCATGATCCTGAGCGTGTCGATCTTTTCCTGGCTCTGGGTGTTCGGCATCACGATAAGCGTGCGGTAGCCCTTGGCGTTCGCAACCACCGTCAGGCCAATGCCGGTGTTCCCTGCAGTGCCCTCGACAATCAGGCCGCCGGGCTCCAGAAGACCCTTCTTTTCTGCATCCTCAATGATATTGAGCGCCGGACGGTCCTTCAGCGACCCACCAGGGTTGGCATATTCCGCCTTACCGAGAATAGTGCAGCCTGTCAGTTCTGACGCATATTTGAGTTTGATAAGCGGGGTGTTGCCGATTGCGGCAATTGCGCCAGTCCGGGCTGTCATGATGCACTCTCCAAAAAGAAACTCTTTCTTAATTGGCTAGCGTTTTGACAATTTCAAGAAAAAAATCAACCCACTAATTCGTGATGGATGGAATTTATTTCTCACCCACATGAAACTGGTTCAGGTAAAGGAGGGTGTCTACGGTGTCGTTTTCACCCAGGAATGGCAAACAGAGGGTATCATATGTTTTATAGTTCTTTTCCGGCGACCAGGCGAGCGGCAGCCCCGTGATCAGCATTGGCTGCACCTTGGCTGCGATCCATCTGGCCCGCCGGATAAGCGCATCCGTGTTAGGGTAATGGTCCGCATGATTGCCCGTCGCGTCATAGCCGATGGCATCCACGAACGCAGATCCCATCAGGCGGCATTTCATCCGGAACGGATCATAGCTGACATCGAAGATCGTCAGGAACGGCAGGGATTCGCTGATTTTCAAGGGCGACAAGGCAGCGCGCGCGGGGGCTGCCTTTTTGCCTCGAAGCTCATGCCATGTCTGCAGGAAGTGGTCGGCCATGCCCCAGGTGTGGCGGGAGATATCCGGCCCGATGAAAATCTGGGCCGGACTGGACAGTCCGATCAGGACCTCGAGGCTGTCAACCGCTGGGGATATGAGACTTACTCCTCATCCAGCTGTGATTTTATCCACTCGTCGACCCGCGCTTCCAGAATATACAGCGGAATCCCGCCCGCTGACAGGACTTTATCGTGAAACGCCCGCACATCGAACTTGTCCCCGAGGGCTTTTGTGGCCTTCTCGCGTAGTTCAACGATCTTCAGCTCGCCCATCTTGTAGGCCAGCGCCTGCCCGGGCCACGCGATATAGCGGTCCACTTCAGTGCGGATGTTATGCTCCGACAGCGCCGAATTTTCTGTCAGCAGCTTGATGGCGGCCTCGCGCGTCCAGCCCTTCGAATGAATGCCCGTGTCGATCACCAGGCGACAGGCCCGCCACATCTCGTATGTCAGACGACCGAAACGCTCATAGGGCGTCTCATAGAGGCCGATTTCCTCGCCGAGCCGCTCAGAATAAAGCCCCCACCCTTCGCCGAACGCATGTGGATACAGCCCCAGGCGGAATTCCGGCACATTCTCAAGCTCTTGAGACAGAGCAATCTGGAGGTGGTGCCCGGGCACTGCTTCATGAAGCGTCAGCGCCGGCAGCGTATAAAGCGGCCGTTTGTCGAGCGCATAGGTATTCACCCAATATTCGCCGCCGCGCGGGGCATCAAGCGGCGCCCCGGAATAGCGGCCTGTGGTGTAGTTTGGCGCCAGCACGGCTGGTACGGGCTCAACCCCGTAGGGTTGGCGCGGTAGCTTGCCAAAGAGCGACGGCAGCTTGCCGTCCACCTTCTTCGCCAGGTAGCTGGCGAACATCAGCAGCTCTTTTTCGGTTTTGGCATAGAACTGCGGATCGGTCCTAAGGAAAGTCAGGAAGTCTTCGAAGCTGCCTTCAAAGCCCACCTCCTTGATGATGTCCTCCATCGCGGCCCGAATGCGCGCCACTTCCTTCAGGCCAATCTGGTGCACTTCGTCGGCAGAAATATCGATGGTGGTATAGTAGCGCACCATATCTTCATAGTAGGCCGCCCCGCCCGGCACCTCGCTGATACCAATGCTTTCCCGCGCTGCAGGATAATAGACATCGCGCATGAAGGCTGCGAGGGTTGCATAAGCAGGCAGAACCTCGTCCGCGATCACAGCCTTAGCCTCTGCCCTCAGCGCTTCTTTCTGGGCGTCCGTCAGGCTCGAGGCCATATTGACAAAAGCGCCATAGAAAGAGCTGTCTTCGGGCGCGCCCTTCGCCAGCGCATCAAAGCTGGGCATCAGGCCCTCAAGCACTACGCGCGGCATGGTGAAGCCTTCCTCGATGCCGGTGCGCATATGGGCTGTGTTTTCCGCCAGGTAGCGCGGCAAATCCTTCATCCAGCGAATATAAGCCTGATAGTCTTCAACCTTGCGGAAGGTGATAGATTGCCATGCCCGGGTTGGATAGGTGTGGAACCCGCTGTCACTGAAAAGCGGCTGACGCCAAGTCCGGTGCTTGGAATTCAGGAGACGGCTGTCGATCATGAAGCGGAACATGTCGTAGTTCAGCTGGCCTTCTTCATCCAGGCGCTTGCGCTTGATGTCATCCAGGCGGGTCAGGAACTCTTTGTTCTTCGCGGTCCGGCGGGCATAGTCCGCCAGCGTGGCAGCCCGCAGATGGTCCGCTACCGGCCGTGGCTTGCCGCGCGGTCCTGTGCCCGGGTTTTCCTGGTAATAGTAAGCCCGCTCATCCTGAAAAAGCAGCTGCAGCTTTTCCTCCGCACTTTCCCCGCGCTCAACAGCCGCACCAGATACGCTGGTCAGCACCAAAGCTGACGCCAGCAGTCCCGTCTTGAACCACGCTCCCATGAACCATCCCTTTCCCGACATCTTTGGCCTCCCGAGAGGCCTGGGTCTCATTTGCGATCAAACACTTGATGTTCCTTCCTTCATGCGGAACAATCCGGCGTCTGTCAAATGGGAGCAAGACATGTGGTATAAAAAAGTCGCCGCCTTGGCGGTGACCCTGACGCTGGGGGCATGCATGACCGAGACACCGCAAAAGCCAGAATATGCGCTTGTAATCCACGGCGGCGCAGGCACTATCACGCCAGACAAGCTGACACCTGAGCTGGAAGCCGAAATCCGTACCGATCTGGCGGCTGCGCTCGCGGCCGGTGAAAAGGTGTTGAAGGACGGCGGTGAGGCGCTGGATGCGGTTACAGCGGCCATCCAGGTCATGGAAAACTCGTCCCACTTCAATGCTGGGCGCGGCGCTGTGTTTACGGCCGAGGGCAAGAATGAGATGGACAGCTCCATCATGGATGGCCGCACGCTGGACGCAGGCGCGGTCTCTGGCGTTAGCAACATCAAGAACCCGATCCTCCTGGCCCGGGCGGTGATGGAAAATTCCCCTCATGTGATGATGATGGGCCACGGCGCCGAAACTTTCGCCGCCACACAGGGCATCGAGACCGCTGATGACGCCTATTTCCACACAGATTACCGCTGGGGCCAATACCAGGACGCCAAGGCCCGCATGACTGGCCCCATGCTGGATCATGACGGCAAAGCACCAGGTGAAGCGGGCAAGACCAGCAGCGCAGACGACGGCCTGAACGGCGACTATAAGTTCGGCACCGTTGGCGCCGTGGCCATGGACCGAAACGGCAATCTGGCGGCTGGCACGTCCACCGGCGGCATGACTTACAAGATGCATGGCCGGGTGGGCGACAGCCCCATCATCGGCGCCGGCACCTATGCGAACAATGAAAGCTGCGCCGTATCAGCCACAGGCCACGGCGAATTTTTCATCCGCGCGACCGTTGCCCGCAACATCTGCGCCCTGATGGAATATGCCGACCTGAGCCTTCAGGAAGCCGCTGACCGGGTGATGATGGACCAGCTTGTGAAAATGGGCGGCGATGGCGGCATTATCGCGGTCGACAAGGACGGCAATATGTCCATGACCTTCAACACGGCCGGCATGTTCCGGGGCAACCTCAGCAGCAGGCAGGAAGCCAGCATCGACATCTATAAGGATTAGGGCTAACCGCCCAATTCGTCCAGCAGCCCGTCAAGGGCATCAGCTGCGCTGGTGTCCGGTTTGCTCTGGGGCTCCTCCAGACTGCCCTTGCGGACAGTGGTCTTCTTCACCGGCTCTGCGGCCTTGGCCGCCTTCTTCGCGGCGGACGGTGGCGCGGCGGCGGGGATATCTGTTGCCATGCCTTCCTTGACGATGGTGTGGATTTCTTCCCCCAGTACCTGGTTGATCACCATCAGAAGCCGCTTGCGGTTGATGGGTTTGGTCACCACGTCTTCCATACCGGCTTGCCGGAAACGCTCGATCTGTTCCGGGAAGGCGTCCGCCGTGCAGCCCACGATAGGCACCTTGGCCTTGTCGCCGTCCATGGCGCGTATCCATTTGGTGGCGTCAATCCCACCCAGCACCGGCATCTGGATATCCATCAGGATCAGGTCGAATTCCTGCTCTTCAGCCAACCCGCAAGCCTGTGCGCCGTTTTCCACAGCCACCAGCTCGTGACCCAGTTTGCTGAGCATATTGTCGATGATGCGCTGGTTGATCAGATTGTCGTCCGCCACCAAAATCTTGAGCTTGCGACTGGCTGATGCCTCCATCACTGACATGTCGGAGGAGTCATAGCCGAAATCGTCGACCAAGTCGTCCTCACTGCCTTCCTTGCACTGGAAGGTGAACCAGAAACTGCTGCCCTCGCCTTCTTCACTGTCGACGCCGATCTCGCCACCCAGAAGAACGCTTAGCTGCCGGCAGATCGCCAATCCAAGCCCCGTGCCGCCGAAACGGCGCGTGGTTGATGCGTCCGCCTGGGTAAATTTCTGGAACAGCCGCCGCTGGGCATCCTTGCTGATGCCAATACCGGTATCTGTGACCACAATCCTGATGCCCAGATCGCCGCCAGAGCCGTAATCGCGCGATGCCTGGATCGTTACGCCGCCCACTTCTGTAAACTTCAGCGCGTTGCCCACCAGGTTGAACAGTATCTGGCGAAGGCGCGTCGGGTCGGTAATGATCACTTCTGGCACATCGTCCGCGCATTCCCACGTCACGGCCAGGCCCTTTTCCTTGGCCTTCGGCTCCAGGAAATGGATGGTATCGGAAATCACCTTCTCGATCCTGGCGGCGTGGAAATCCA
>JBNKYQ010000166.1:0-6995 GCA_050300975.1 Kordiimonas sp. | reverse complement strand
CTGACATCTCGCCCGCGAGCGGCGCGTTCAGCTCCACCATCTTGTCCTTGATCAGGCTATGGCCGGTTTTCCACATCACGGGCTGACCACCCAGTTCTTTAATCCGGTCAAACAGCGCCTGGCTGGCCTTGACGTCTGCGATAATTGGTGCGCCGGGGACTTCCTTCAACAAGTCGCCTGCCATGATGGCCAGCATCTGGTCGCCCCAGACCACGCGGCCGTGGGCGTCGATGGCGCCGATGCGGTCACCGTCGCCGTCGAAACTGAGGCCCATGTCCGCCCCATGCTTGGCCACGGCTGCCTTGAGCTGTTCAAGGTTTGCCTCAACCGTTGGGTCGGCATGGTGGTTCGGGAAAGTGCCGTCCACTTCCGCGTTAATGACAATATGCTTGCCCGGCAGGCGTTTCACCAGCGCCTCCACCGCAGGCCCGAGTGAGCCGTTCGCCGGGTCCCACACGATGGTGAAGGCTTGCATGTCCACGTCCCGCATCAGGCGGTCAATATAGCGGTCGAACACGTCCTCTTCGGTAATCTTACCCTCGCCCACCTCAAAGTCGCCCGCGTTCGCGGTTTTGCCGATGGCCTGGATGGCCTCGCCGAAGCAGGGCTTTTTGCCAATCATCATCTTGAAGCCGTTATAGTCGGGGGGATTATGGCTGCCGGTGATCATGATGCCGCCGTCAGTGTCCAGCTCGAATACTGAGAAATACAGCATCGGCGTGCCCGCGAGGCCGATATTGATCACCTCAAGGCCGGTGGAGGCCAGCCCCGCCATCAGGTTTTCCGCCATCTTCGGGGACGATACGCGACCATCATAGCCAACGCACACCCGGCTGCCGCCCGCGCGGCGAACGTGGGTGCCATAGGCCTGGCCAAGCGCCTTCGCGTCTGCGTAATGCAGCGTCTCGTCAACGATGCCGCGAACATCATATTCGCGCAAAACGGTGTGATGGAACGTGTGACCAGCCATGAGACTACCTTTGGAAGAAATTGGGAATTTCAGCCAAAGTGTCAGCGCCCGAGCGCCGCGTCAACATTCAATTGCGCGTGGTGGAGCACCGCGAGAAAGGGTGCGACAAGATGGCCCCTGCCGCACGCCTGCGTTTCGGCTATACTCGCGCATGCATGATTACGGGACGAGCAGCAGTGGGAAGGGTATCCAATGACCCAGAAACTCAAGTGCGGCGATACCGAATGGTGCGCTGAATGCGCAAACGCCCGGCAGGATGAAACAGACGCACCTTTTGTCACCCGGAACGGGATGGGTCGGTGCGACTATTACCGCCCAAGCACAGACGCACAGCGCGAAAATAAAGCCTGCCAGGGAAAACCCTGACAGGCTGAAACGTTCCTCGCGCCGTCCCGACCAGGCGGGGTCAGGCGTAGGGGATCAATTTATCAAACTGCGCAATTTTCAAGATATCGGCCACATGGCCGCTTGATGGCGCTTTCATGGAAACATCCTTTTGATTCTTGTCGGCAATGGCCTGAGCGCGCAGCAAAAGGCCGAGCCCGGCTGAATCCAGAAACTCAAGCTGACTGATGTCTATCAGCCACCTGGGGGCGGAATCGTCTGACAGGTCCTTCAACATGACACGGAATGTGCCTTGGTCATCAAAGGTCAGACGGCCCTTCATGGAGATGGTGGTTTGCCCGCCGGCTGTGGTGATCGTGTGATCCATTTCCTATTCCCGTCTTTCTAGTTAACCGTTTACAATCCGGACGAAATCGCCCATTGCGTCCGACAGTTTGCACAGAGGCTCTTCAATTTCATCGGACGACCAGATGACCTGGATCGACGATGAGTAGGAAGACGCCGCGGACTGGACAAGCCGGGTAACGCTCTCTGATACAATTTCAATATCTGACCTGAGCCGCTGCACCTGGTCACTGATCTCGCCCGTGGCCGCATCCTGCTCTTCCACTGCCGCGGAAATCCCACTGCTGATCTCGCTCAGCTCCTGCGTGATTTTCTTGATGCTCGTGATGGCGCTCACGCTCTGTGACGTGGTGTCCTGAATCTGGTGCACCTGGTTGGTGATGTTTTCCGTGGCTGCGGATGTCTGGTTTGCCAGGCTCTTCACTTCGCTTGCCACAACCGCAAAGCCCTTGCCAGCTTCCCCGGCGCGCGCGGCCTCAATAGTGGCGTTGAGCGCCAGCAGGTTGGTCTGGCTGGAAATCTTTGTGATCAGGTCCACGACTGAGCTGATCGCCTTCGCGGCCACTTCAAGGCTCATGATCTTTTCAGCAGCGATCTCGGTTTCCGAAAGGGATTTCGCGGCACAGTCCGCCGACAGGGTGATCTGACGCGCGATTTCCTGTGATGATGCCCTCATCTGCTCGGTCGCGGCAGCCACCGCGTTGGTATTTTCAAGGGTCCTGGTTGCCGCCTTGGACACTTCAATGGTGTTGGAGGAATTCTCATCCGTACGCCGAATGGAATCGTGCGCGGAATCCTGGATTTCGTGCGTCTTTTCCGAAACATCCTCAACCAGCGCATCCACCACAGACAAGAGCTGGGTGGACTGGTCATGAATGGCTTCCATATTGGCAATGGAATCGTTGATGTCCCGCGCAGCGTGCAGGAACACGCCCGGCATGCCAGACTCCAGGATTTTGCGGTAGTAGCGCTGTTCCTTCACCGCCTGCATGGCTGCCTTGGATTCGCGGACGAAGGCATCATTACGGTCGATAATCCGGTTGATGGCGTTGAAAAGCGGCCGAAGCTCGCCGTCATCTCCAAGGTTGAGAATGCGTGCTTCGAAATCGCCCGCTGCGACTGCCTCGCATACGTCTACAGCTTTCCTGATCGATGCATCAAGGTTGGTGGGTTGTTCTGTCATCACTGACCCTCGTAAGTTGGAAAACTGCCGTTATGCAAGCGACAGGGAAAATTCATTCAGGCTCATGTCCTTCTCCTTGAGGAGCGCGGCCAGATGCGCGCTTGAATCCTCAAGCCCCTGTTTGCGACCGCCCGCAGCCTCAATCTGGAGGAGCTTCTGGTAGAGAGGGATGATCGTGCCTTCGAGCGTAGAGCGGTTGGGCACGCGCCTGTTGGAATGGTATCCGACGACTTCGCCCGATGAGCTCACGGAAGGTGTCACGTGTGCCAGCACCCAGTAATGATCGCCATTCTTGGCCCTGTTCATGACGTAGGCGAAAATCTCCTGCCCACTCTGGATCGATTCCCAAAGCGCCTTGAAGATACAGCGCGGCATATCCGGATGGCGGATTACATTGTGTGGTTTACCGAGGACTTCCGCCTCAGTATATCCTGCGATATCCAGGAAGACATCATTCGCGTATGTGATGTGGCCCTGCTTGTTCGTCTTGGAAACGATGATGTCGTTGGGTTCGAAAAAAACCTCTACACCCGTGACATGCGCTTGTTCATCTGTCATCAGTCGGCAACCCCATTACCTGCGACCAGCTCAGCCACAGATTGCATTCGCCCCCCAACACCAGACTGGAGTGTCGGGCAGAAACCATAAAGAATTGGTTACTATTTCTGAATGAGGTCAGATATTTTTTCAGGAGAGCTTGATCGAAGCGACCACAGTGTTGCCGTTGCCCTGATACGCGAGGGAATCAAAGCCGATTTCCCGTGCCAGCAGGATTCCCCTGCCCAGTTCGCCATCATTGAGCGGCGAATCAGGATCGACTTCCGTATAGCGCTGCCAGTCAAACCCCCCGCCTTCATCAGCGATGGTGTAAAGAATAGCATCATCCGTCCTGGAGACATCGACAGTAACCCTTCGCGCTCCCAACCCGACCCGGGAAAGGCGTGTCTCTATCTCGTCGGCCAGTTGGTCTTCTGCCAGCAGCTTGCGCTTCTGTTCGGAGCCGATCTCTAGATTACCGTGTTCGATTGCATTCATCAGGAGCTCAAACAGCCCCATTTCCGCCTTTGGTGGGATGGGGGCCAACTGAGACAGCCTGCTGGCCAATTCCCGTGCCTCTGCAGGAGACCTCAGAGTGTATCTGGCTGAGTCATCCTTAGTCTCTGCATCATTCATAGTGCCTGCCCCCAAATGCCAAGCCGACCAGTTTCACCTTCAAGATAGTACAACCAGGCAAATTAATGCAATCCGGCAGCAACAACAATGCAGTGATGCTACCGGTCCTGGTTTTCGCCAAGGTATCGCGACCTGATTTTTTCAGCCAGGTCTGACGCGCCGATGGCGGCGACGCCCTCATTGAATCGCGTCACCAGCGCCTTGTCGCGCACACAAAGGCGACGCGGCGTTGGTTCAAATGCCACCGCAACCTTGAAAGGACGCGGTTCATCCGACGCCAGCTGCCGGTAGGCATATTCAAGTGACCAATAGTCACCGATATAGGCGTCCAGCCGACGGTAGAGCATCATGCGGATCAGTTGGTTGCGGTTATAGACGGTCACGCTGCTGCCAAATGTGGCGATATCATCAGGCGTAAGATAGCCCAAAACTTCCACAGCGCCGGGGAACATGCCCACACGCATGCCCTTGAGGTCCTTGACCGAGTTGATCGCGTTCGTTGATTCCACCGGCACGGAAATACCGTCATGCCAATAGCTGAATATGTCGCTGTTGGTGCACAGGTGTTCCTTGGTGCTGAAGGTGGTCATGGCGTCGACCTTGCCGGCCTCCATGAGGATCTGGACCCTTGAGAGCGGCGCATGAACGAATTCAACCTCCAACCCGACGTGCGCAAAAGCTTCTTTCACCAGATCAAGGTCAATCCCCGCTGAGGGATCTTCCAGCACGTAGGGAGGGTTATGACTGATGGTACCGACGATCACAGGGCGCCCTTCGCCCCAGGAAGGCGTGTCTGACGCCCACGCAAGCTTTGACCCCAAAAGAGCCATAAGGATACCCAGCAATGCGTACCAGCGCCTCATAGGCCTGCGCCTCACCTCCCTAGAAGGGTTTGTTTCGCTTCGTTCAGTTTGCCAGCCAGATAGTCGTTTCCACCCTTGTCCGGGTGGCACTGCGCCATCAGTTTACGGTATGCCTGGTTAATTTCCAGTTCACTGGCGCCTTCCTTGATCCCAAGGACGTCGAGCGCCTCCTTGCGAGTCATTGGGCCACCCTGGCGTCCACCGGACCGACCGCCTCCCTGCCCGGCGCCCCTGACCCGCTCGGCCGCCTTGGCACCGAACATGCGCCAGGCGGCGAAACCTGCCGGAATAACGGCAAGGAACGTTTTGCCCGCAGCCACCATAACCAGGCCAAACAGGGCGCACAGCCCCACAATAGCCCAGAACAGGCTGGTCTTCGCCGTTTTCACGTCAGCGTTGGCCCACCAGTTCAGGAGAACCAGCAGCACAAACGCCAGGATAACGCCTATGACGAGCCATGCGACCACAGCGACTAGGCCTCCCCGTCCTTGCGGAACGGCAGGTTAAGCGCGTCCATCAGTTTCCGGACTTCCTGGCGGGCTGCCACATGCGACATGGAAAGGCCTTTGCCGTCCAGGCCCCCCGCTTCCTTGAGGTCCATCAGTGTCAGGCCGCGCAAGAACAGTTCCCGGTAGATAACCCGTTCGCCAAGGCCCGACACATGCCGGATGCCAATGCGTTTGGTCAGGTCATTCAGGACCCGTTCCACCCGTTCCTTGTTTTTGGCGTGCAAGGCCCCCACACGGTTCCTCAGCACCACCCAGTCGATGGAACTGCCATCTGCCATAGCCCGGCGTTGGCGGGCTTTCCAGACCATCTCGGCATAAAGGCTTGGGCCCTGAACCTTGTGGGTGGCGGCGTCCACCCGGGCCAGAAGGTCGAGGTCCACGAAGCTGTCGTTCACCGGCGTGACCAGCGTATCGGCAGCCGTGTGCGCAAGGCGCGACAGGAAAGTATCGCTCCCAGGGCAGTCGATCACCACCACGTCCACCTTGTCGGCAAGATTGAGATAGGCTTCCTCAAACCGCTGCTTTTCGTCCGCTTCTGCTTCATCCGAGGTTCTGAGTTCGGACTTGGGCACCACCAGTTCGGTGGGGTGCGGCAGGTCCAGGCCCTTCTTCTGTGCGTATGCCCTGCGATTCTCGATATAGCGCGTCAGGCTTTTCTGCCGGGCATCCAGGTCAATGGTGCCCACGCGGCGGCCTTCGCGCAGAAGCGATACAACAATATGCATGGCGGTTGTCGACTTGCCCGACCCGCCTTTTTCATTGCCAAGAACAATAAGATACGGACGACCTGTGATGTTGGCCTCTCCGCCTGCCGTCTCTGGGTTTGCCTTGTTATCCGGCACCTAGCCCTCTCCCTTACACGATACTGACTGTGTCATGCATGCCACGCATCAGACCGCTTATCATTAGACGATCTTGCGATTTGCAACTACACTTATTAGCTAGATATAGATAAAATATCCTCCGGGAGAAATGCTCAAAGTGCCGTCGACCGTGCGCAAATTTGTTGGACTGTTGTTTATGGTGGCCGTCATGCTTGTCGGCCCTGTACTGCTTGCCCGCCATATGCTGTCGCTGGGGCGGACCGATGCATTCCTTGCCGACCAGCCAAACTATCTGGCGCACACGCCGCCGCCCAAGAAAATCAAGATGACGCCCAAGCTGGCGCGACTTCTGAAAAAGGAGCTGCATGCCGTTGAGGCTGTGCCGCGGATTTTCCTGACCCGCCTGCCCGAAGACCTGCCGGACGTAAACGACGCTAACCGCAAGAAACGGCTGTTTACCTCCACGCTGCTGCCGATTGTACTTCGGGCGAATGAGCTGATCATTGCGGACCGGGGCCGACTTATGACGCTGAGGCAGAAGTTCGAGAACCAGGAACCTCTCAAGCGCGCCGAGAAAAAGTGGCTGAGGCAGATGGCCAAAACCTACAAGCTCAAGCGCCGCGAAAACTTCCGCACAAAGGATATCGATTTCCTCCTCTATAAGGTGGATGTGATCCCGCCGTCGCTCGCGCTCGCGCAGGCCGCGATGGAATCGGGCTGGGGCACCAGCCGTTTTGCGCAGGCAGGGAACGCGCTGTTCGGTGAATGGGTTTGGGGTGACGC
>JBNKYQ010000165.1:0-6998 GCA_050300975.1 Kordiimonas sp. | reverse complement strand
GTTCTCGTGCTTGGCTTCACCGCCGCTGCACAGGCTCAAACCGCAGACCTCAACAGCCTTCTGGATAAAGTGAAAGAAGGCCGCGCAACCGAATCCCAGCAGCACAAAGAGCGTGAAGCTGAATTCCAGGCGCGCAAAGAGCAACAGGCACAGATGCTGGCCGAAGAGCGCCAAACGCAACAACGCCTTGAGCGTGAAAGTGCCCGTCTCGAAGAGACTCGCCGCAACAACGAAACCGAAATCGCCCGTCAGCTGGAACTGCAGCGCGAGCGTCTCGGTCAGCTCCAGGAGCTGTTCGGTGTTCTCCAGCAAGCTGCTGGCGATGCCAAGTCCGTTATTGCATCTTCTCACGTAACCATCGACAACCCAGGTCGTATGGACCCAATCAACACCCTCGTTGAAAAAGCATCCTCTACTTCTGAGCTGCCTTCCATCGACGAGATCCGTGCGTGGCCATCCCAGATGGTTCTCGAAATGATCGGTTCCGGCCAGGTGAAAACCTTCAGCCACACCGTTCGCGGCGTTGACGGCAACACCTACACTGCAAATCTCACTCGTATCGGTGACTTCGGTCTCGTTGGTGAAGGCAAGTTCTACACCCTCAAGAACGACGGCACTGTTGAAGAACTGCAGCGTCAGCCATCCGGTCGTCTGACTGGCACGATCGACCCATTCCAGGCTGCATCCAGCGGCTTCGCGGAAATCGCGGTTGACCCATCCCGTGGTCAGATCCTGAACCTCGAAGTTGAGAAACCAACCCTTCCAGAATACCTGGATCAAGGTGGGTTCATTGGTTACCTGACCCTCGCACTGGGTGCGATCGGCGTTCTTCTGGCAGTTGTTCAGTGGCTTTACCTGATGCTGGTTTCCGGCAAAGTGAAGAAACAGATCCGCTCTGAAGTTGCTGAAACCAACAACCCACTGGGTCGCGTTCTCTCTGTTTACGACAGCAACAAAAACGTTGATGTTGAAACGCTTGAACTGAAGCTTGACGAAGCAATCCTGAAGGAAACGCCTGCCCTTGAGCGCTTCCTGACGCTGATCAAGCTGATCTCCGCAGTAGCACCTCTGTTTGGTCTGCTCGGTACAGTGACTGGTATGATCCAGACCTTCCAGGCAATTACCCTGTTCGGTACTGGTGACCCAAGCATGATGGCCGCAGGTATCTCCGCCGCACTGATGACGACGGTGGAAGGTCTCGTGGTTGCTATCCCTACTCTGCTCCTGCATAGCTTCGTTGCTGGCGCTTCCAAGTCCGTGATCCACGTACTGGAAGAACAATCCGCTGGTATCATCGCTGTTCACGCAGAGAAGGAGCACGCGAATGCTAGCGCTTAACGAAGCATTCGGCGCGATCCAAGCCTTCATGGAGCGGGGCGGTAACGTCCTGTTCCTGGTGCTTGGCGTCACGTTCATCATGTGGGTGCTGATCATCGAGCGTATTTGGTACTTCGCACTGGAGTACAACAAGCAGAAGAATCGCGTTGTCGATGCATGGGAATCCCGTGCCGAGCGTCGGTCGTGGTATGCGCATAAAATCCGCACTGCCATGATTTCAGAGGTCAACAACAACCTGAATCAGGGTGTTGGCATGATCAAGACGCTCGTTGCCCTTTGCCCGCTTATCGGGCTTCTGGGTACGGTTACGGGTATGATTGAAGTGTTTGAGGTTATGGCTACGCAGGGTTCTTCGAACGCGCGTGCTATGGCAGCTGGTGTATCCAAAGCAACGATCCCGACAATGGCGGGCATGGTTGCTGCACTGTCTGGCATCTTCCTCAGCACCTATATCGAACGCCGTGCAAAACGCGAATCCGATCGGCTCGAAGACAGTCTGACAACGGATCACTAAGACCAGATTTGGAGTTTTACCAATGCGTAAATTTGCAAAAGGGAGCGAGGAAGCTGAAGTCAACATGACGCCGATGCTCGACATCGTGTTCATCATGCTGATCTTCTTCATCGTTACCGCAACCTTTGTCAAAGAAGCTGGTCTGGAGATCAACAAACCGGAGGATAACAATACTGAAAATCCTCCACCACCGGATGACGACAAGCGCGCTATCGCTTTCATTATCGATAACAGCGGCCGGATTATGCATGAGTTCCGTTATGTAGATATCTCGTCCGTCTCTTCGATTATCAAGAAAGAGAGCGTTGAGCGTCCGGAGGCACCAGTTGTTATTCAGGCTGCTGAAGGGTCCCACTTTGGCCTCTCTCTCCGTATCTATGATGCGGCGATGGCTATCGGGATCAGCACTGACAAAGTCGTAATGACGCCCAAGAAGTAAGCCGGTGGGGGCAAGGCCCCCGCCTCAAGGGCAGCCCCTTATGGGGGCATAGTGGAGAAAACAATGCGAGACCACGCACAAAGCCAAGAAGAAGAGGCAGACATCAACATGACGCCGATGCTCGACATCGTGTTCATCATGCTGATCTTCTTCATCGTTACTGCGGTCTTCGTGAAGGAAGCCGGGATCCAGGTTACGAAACCATCGGCAGAAACAGCGACACCACAGACGCAAGTCAGTATCCTGATCGCTGTCACGCCGAATGACGAAATCTGGATCAACCGTGACTCCGTTGAGATTGAAGCTCTGCGGACAGCGGTTGAGAAACTGCACAGTGAAAACCCGAAAGGGACTGTCGCAATCCAGGCAGACGAAGAAGCGAAGGCCGGTTTGGTAATGAAAGTGTATGACGCCGTGCGCGATGCTGGCGTCCCAACAATTGCCATAGCAGCGGAGCAAGGTTCATGATTGCAAGATTAGCTACTGCACTCTTTGCCGCTTCTGGCGTTACCTTTGGCTTGTTCTTCCTCATGCAGGCCCTGGTCAACTTTGACCAGGACGTGAACATCGACGACTCAAAACGCCTGCGTTTTGTAAGCGTCGTTGAGGATATCGATGAACAGCCGCCTCAGCGCATGGAGCGTAAAGTAGAGAAGCCGCCGGAAGTGGAAGCCCCACCACCGGAAATCGACCAACCTACAGTAGACGTTCAAGGCCCGAACAAGATGAACCTTTCGATCGGCCGTGCCAATTCTGGCGCAGGTGTTGATCTGGGCTCCATCGACCTCGGTCCAAGCCAGGACGGTGACTACCTGCCGCTGGTGCGCGTACAACCACAATACCCCCGTCGGGCTCAAGAGCGCGGTATCGAAGGGTATGTGATTGTGGAGTTGACGGTGAACGAAGACGGTACTGTACCGCCTGAGAGCATCATCATCATCGAGGCAGAGCCAAAAGGCTATTTTGAACGCGCTGCAACGAAAGCTGCAGAAAAGTTCAAATACAAGCCCAAGGTTGTTAATGGCCAACCGCAGAAGGTGACCGGCGTTAAATACCGGTTCAGCTTCGATCTGGCAGATTAATCGGAGGAGAAAGTCATGAGCATGATCAAGACCATCAAATCTCTTCCAATGGCCGTGGCTACGGCAGCGATCCTCGCTGCCCTGCCGATGCCGGAAGGTACGCCAATCTTTGGTGAGAAAGCTGCTTTCGCTCAACGGGCGGAATCAAATAAGAAACAGAGCACCCGCAAGGTTCAGGCGCTGACTGCAGACTTCCACAAGAAGCTGCAAAAGGCTCAAGAAGCCATCGACGCCAAAAACTATGCGGAAGGCATGGAGATATTGGACGACGCACTCGTGCGGAAAGCCAATGACTATGAAAAGGCCGTAGCCTGGCAGCTGAAAGCCCAGGTATTCTACGAGCAAGATGACGTTCGGGGCACAATCCGCGCCTATGAACAGATTCTGCTTTTCGCAGACTCCATTCCTGAAGCTCTTGAAATCGGCATCATCTATAATCTGGGGCAACTCTATTATAGTGAGGAAGATTTCGACAAGGCGCTGGAATATATCCAGCGTTGGCAGAACCGGGTTGACCCAACGCTTATCAGCGTCAGCAACTTGCAGTTCATCGCCAACCTGCACTATGTACGGAACGAGTTCGAAGAGTGTCTGGACTATATCTACCAGGCAATCAATATCGGCAATTCCCTGGATACTGTGGAAGTGAAAGAAAGCTGGTACAGCATCGCTCTTTCCTCTCACTGGGAACTTGGCCAATACGAAAAAGTTCGTGACGTGCTGGAGATCCTCCTGATCAACTGGCCAAAGCCTCGCTATTGGACCCAGCTGGCAGGGATCTACCAGGAACTGGGTGACGAGCAGACCTCCTACTCGCTGACGGAAGCAGCCTACAAGCAAGGCTTCCTCGACGATAACGAGACTCAGCTCGTGAACGTTGCCCAAATCCAGTTGGCGCGCGGTGCACCAATCAAATGTGCCTGGATTCTCGAGAAGGCTTTCAAGGAAAAGCGTGTCGAGCAATCCGCTAAGAACGAGAAGATCCTCGGTCAGTGCTACATGATGGCCTACGAATACGAGAAGGCGCTCAAGCCGCTTTCCGTAGCCGCAAAAGGCGAAGATGATGGCGACCTGTGGTTCCAGATCGCTCAGGTGCAGATGCAGCTTGGTCACTACAAGGATGCCCTTGGTTCGTTCGACAACGTGATTAAAGCGTTCAAAGGCGAAAAAGCGGAGAAGGCCAAAGACAAGATTCTGTCTGCTACCATGCAGAAGGGTCAGGCCTTTACCGAGCTGAAGCAGTTCAAGGATGCCCGTGAGGCATTCAAGTCTGCGAAGCGCATGGCAACCGACCGCAAGGACAAGCGCATGGTTTCCCAGTGGGAGAGCTATCTCGCCGCTGAAGAAGCCCGCGAAGAGATGCTGAAGGGCTAATCGCTTTTCACAGCAAACATCAGAACGGCGTCCCTCGGGGCGCCGTTTTTCTTTTGGGCTGGCGCTATGCCCCTATCCCCCTCCCAGATCCTGCCACAGTCAGCGCATGCTCCAATCCATTTGTTGCGGTATCGTCGTTTTCATATTATGTTATCTTATAACATTTATAGGAGACGAGCTATGATCCGCTATATTGGCAGCATTGTTTCAGGGCTTCTGGCCAGCTTGGCTATCTTCTGGCTTGCGGCCTTTCTGGTACGCGAGCCTGCGGTCATCAAAGCGCATCAGCCGCACACCATCAAAATGCCCCGAATCCTGGAGGAGACTGTTTACATGTTTCCCGCATCGGCGCAAATCACGCCGGCATGGTGGGAAACCACAGACATCTGGTGTGATTGCTGTTGCATGTGTGGCGGTTGGCACAACGTCTGGGATCAGCCCTTTATCCGGCCACAGACAAAGGCAAGCGTGCTTGCACCCTCATATCGTCCTTTGCGTCCACTCCCCGTCAAAGTCACGCAACAGTCCCTTCTGGCCAACCATTGGCAGGGGACCGTCATCGAAGTCCGCTACCCTCGACAGGCCCAGGCTCGGGGACTGGAAGGTGATGTCCTTGTGGAGGTCACTCTCGACGCTGATGGCTCGGTGGTGGACGCGAGTGTCATCGGTGAAGCCCCCAACGGCCAACTTGGGCAGGCGGCCCTCAAAGCCGTGATGGCCGCTCGCTTCGATGCGCCAGTGCGTGACGGGCAGCAGGTACACCCGGTGATCCGTCGTTTCCTGATCCGCTTCCGGCTCCCCGCCACCGCGTGACACCGCCCTTCCTGCCATTAGGCCCATTGACCATGGTCAATGCCCCAGGTTGGCCAATCTTGTATGGTGCTCCCACTCAATAAGGGAGGTCCCAGCCATGCCAACACCGAAAAAAATCATCGTCCTTCAGGGCCACCCTGACAGCAGCACACCCCATTTGTGCCATTCGCTTGCCCAGGCCTATGCAGATGGCGCGCGGGACGCAGGCCACGACGTATCGGTGATAACAGTCAGTGACCTGGATTTCCCGATGCTGCGCTCGTCCAAAGACTGGACCGAGGGCGCCACACCTGAGGGCATCATAGCCGTACAGGAAAAGCTGCTGGCCGCTGACCATCTGATGGTTATCTTCCCCCTGTGGCTGGGCAGCCTGCCTGCCCTTCTCAAGGGCTTCTTCGAGCAAATATTCCGCCCGTCCCTGATGC
Source organism: Kordiimonas sp. (assembly GCA_050300975.1). Taxonomy (GTDB): domain Bacteria; phylum Pseudomonadota; class Alphaproteobacteria; order Sphingomonadales; family Kordiimonadaceae; genus Kordiimonas. The sequence goes on along the minus strand of JBNKYQ010000165.1, from coordinate 1,013 downwards.
CTGACCCCAATGACATGAGAACCTGGCACAAGCTGATGAAGGGCTCGTCGGCCCGGGTGGTTGTCACCATGGGCATGCCGGCGTTCGCTTACCGGCTTTTCTTCCGCGCTCATGGGGTCAAATTCTTCACCCGCAACGTGTTGGCCTTCTCAGGCTGTGGGCCAGTCCGCACCAGCTATATCGGCATGGTGGAACAGGCCAGCAAGGCCAAGGTTGAAGGCTGGCAGGCCCAGATGACCAAGCTTGGGCGCGCTGCCCGATAAAAAGTTATATTATAACTTTTCAGGCTCGAAAAACTCTGTTAGTGTTACATCATAACATTGATGGAGGGCGTTATGTTTGCAACCACCAACCAGTCCAAATTCGTTCCCATTTCCGGCGGCGCCATGGCAGCGACCTTCGGCCTCTTCTACCTGATGCAAAGCCTGGTGGCGTCGGATGACCTGGAATTCCGTGAATCTACGCCTCCGGTTCGGCTGAACTTCGTGATCGAAAAAATCAAGGAAATCGAGACCCGGGAAATCGACCGTATTACGCCGCCACCGGAGCCAGAACCTGAGCCTGTTGTTGAAGTGGACCGGTCCGCATCCTTCAAGGGAGTAGACTTTACCCTTGGCCCCACACCGATACCGCAGGTCCGGTCCAGCGGCACTGAAACGCTTGACCTGGGCATGTCCGACGGTGAACGCTTGCCTCTGGTTCGCGTGCAGCCGGTCTATCCGCGCCGGGCGCTTGAGCAAGGCGTTGAAGGCTGGGTGATTCTGGAATTTACCGTGTCTGAAATGGGCACTGTTGAAAACCCGGTTGTGATCGATGCCGAGCCCAAGAATTTCTTCGACCGGTCCGCGCTCAACGCAATCAAGAAGTATAAATACAAGCCGACCGTCGTGGACGGCAAGGCGCGGGCCACCCCGGGTGTCCAGTTCCGCATGGTTTTCGAACTGACTGAAAATTCCTAAGGAGGCTTTCATGCGCACACGCACACGCACCCAGGCCGCCACAAAGGCGGACAT
>JBNKYQ010000164.1:0-7116 GCA_050300975.1 Kordiimonas sp. | reverse complement strand
GCCATCGAAATGGCCCAGGCCGCCGCCAAACAGGAAGGCATCTTCCTGGGCCTTTCCTCCGGCGCCTCGCTGGCTGCCGTGCGCAAAAAGCTGCCGGAGATCGCTGAGGGCGCCCGCGTGCTCACCTTCTGCTACGACACGGGCGAGCGCTATCTGTCTGTGCCTGATTTCCTTCCAGAGGAATAGGCCAGAAGAGTAGGCTAGAGAAAAGGTCTGTGGGACCAACAAGAAAGGGCTGCCGGATGGGGCAGCCCTTTTCTTATGCGTCGGGGATGACGGCGGTCTTATTCCTCGTCTTCGTCAATGCCTGAGCTGCTCTTGCCGCTCTCAAGCCGCACGATGAGGGCCACATGATCCCCGCGGATCGCCAGTTCCTTGTAGGAGCCGCGCGGCAGGGGCACACCCTGGTCGATACAGTGGTTGAGGACAGCAGCGCCAACTTCGCGGCTGTTGAACAGGATGGTGTCCGACCCGTCAGACAAAATCATCTGCACTGAAACCTCACCCTCTTCATCCAGTTCAGAGATGATGTTTTTAAGCGGTGGGTTGGTGGATTGACCCCGTCCCTCAAGAACAGGACGAAGCGCAAGAACCAGCTCTTCGTCTGAGAAGATGATGCTGCGAGACTCCAGAATCATAAAACCTACATGCCTGTGTTTGGTTGCGCTGCCCTAATTTAGGCAGAATTGGACCCACTTGAAAAGTTTTTTTAAAATCAGGCCTTAGCGGTGCCGTTGTTGCCGCGCGAGCGGTCGCGCCATGCGCGAATAATTGCATTCGCAACGGTCGCCAGCGGAATGGCAAAGAAGACGCCCCAGAAGCCCCAGATGCCGCCAAAGATCAGAATGCCGATGATGATGGCGTTGGGATGCAGCTTCACCGCTTCAGAGAACAGCAGCGGCACCAAAAGGTTGCCGTCAAGTGCCTGCAGCACCAAGTAGGCGATCACTGCGGTGGCCATCTCGCCGCCCAGGCCCCACTGGAAGTAGGCCACCAGCGCCACCGGGAAGGTGACGACAGCTGCGCCGAAATAAGGGATGATCACACTGAGGCCGGTGGCAACAGCAAGAAGCGTCGCATAGGGCAGGCCCAGCACGCTATAGGTGACGAAGGCCGCGATGCCGACAATCAGGATCTCATAGACCTTGCCGCGGGCATAGTCGCCGGCGCGCTCCAACACTTCGCCCCAGACCTGTTCAAGCACAGGCTTGTCGCTTGGCAGGAAGCCCGCGAACCAGCCCAGGATCTGGACCTTGTCCTTGAGGAAGAAGAAGACCATCACCGGCACCAACACCACATAGACCACGAAGGCCACGGCCCCCGTCAGGCCGGACAGGGAATATTGCAGAAGCTTCGGCCCCAGGTTGGCGATCTCGTTTCCGAGGTTCGTCAGCCAGGTGTTGACCTGGGTTTCAGAAATCAGGTCCGGGAAGCGCTGCTGCAGCGACATCAGCGCATCGCGCGTGCTGCCAACCATGGCAGGGCTGTCGTTGATGAACTGGCTGACCTGCTGGATAAGGAGAGGCACTACCGTCAGCATGCTGATCACCGACAGGAGGATGAAACCCAGATAGACCGAAAGGAAGGCAACCCAGCGCCGCGCGCCGCGCCTGATCAGCCATTCGGTGGGGCCGTCCAGCAGGAAGGCAATCACAACAGCCGCGATGGCGGGGGCCAGCATGTGGCCGAAAAGTGAGATGGCAAGCACGGCCGCCAGCGCAAACAGCACAAGAAGCACCATTTGCGGGTCAGAAAAGGTCCGGCGGTACCATTCGCTTAGCATGTTCATTCGTGCGCGCTCCCGGGCTGAGCCTTAACAGTAATTTCGGTGTTCGGCTATCAGTTTCAAGCCAAACTGTGGCAATTTCATGCGTGCTGGCCTGATGACGTGCCGCCGTCGACAATGACGTTGGCGCCGTTCATATAGGCGGCTTCTTCGCTGGCCAGATACAGCACGGTTTTGGCCACGTCGTTCGGGTCTGCCGGGCCACCCTTCGGCAGGCCACCCGCGAACTTGCTCATGTCGCCGCCGATGTCGGCTAACGCGCGTTCGAACATGGGGGTCAGCATCGGCCCGGGCGAGACTGCATTGATGCGGATGCCGTGGTCGGCATAGTCAAGCGCCGCGCTTTTCGTCAGGCCAACAACGGCGTGCTTGCTGGTGCCATAAGCCGCCATCCATTCAGCGCCTGAGCGTGACAGGATCGAAGCTGTGTTGACGATGGCGCCGTGGCCGCGCTTCAACATGACCGGGATTTCATGGCGCATAGCGAACCAGATGCCCATCACATTGGTGCGAAGCACGTCCTCTACCATGGCGATATCCTGGTCGGCAAAGCGCGCCGCTGTGTGGCTGATGCCGGCATTGTTGACGGCAATATCCAGCAGTTCGCCAACGTCCGTGGCCGCATGGATGAAGGCAGAGACGGAGGATTCCTCCCGCACGTCTGCGTGATGATAGTGAACGCTTCCCTCAAGGCCCTTGGCGTCCGCCATCACGCGCTCGCCTTCCGCGTCGATCAGACCGCAGAAATGCACATCGGCGCCTTCAGCCGCGAACGCTTTGACGATCGCTTCGCCAAAGCCGGACGTACCGCCGGTCACTATCACTCGTTTCGCCTTGAAGCGCATGGGTGGTCCTGCCTGTTTGTTCGCGGCCCAGTTTGTTCGCGGCCATGGCTAGCGCCAAACGCGGGGCGGCGCAAGGAAAACTAAGGAAAAGTGGGGTTTTCTAGTGGCTGTGGCCGTGGCTATGCCGGTGCAGCTTGCCCTTGGGCAGAAGCTGCGAGAAGAAGATCCGCGCGCCGGAATGGATCAGGATGAAGCAGATGATGCCCAACCAAAGCCCAAACATGATATGCCCGCCCTTGGGTGCCGGGATTTCATAAGGCGATAGTTCAGCAGCAATGGTCATGACAAACCAGGCCACCAGCGTCCAGGGGGCAAGGCGCCGAACGCTGGCATATGAGGCCTGCAGCGTGCCGCCATAGATTTTCGTGTAGGCCGCTACGGCGAGGAGCGCCAGCAGCAGAAGGGGGGCCGTCAGCCGACCGATCGTGGCCATCAGGTCCACCACATGGTGGGCTTCATGTGCCGAGATCATGGTCACATCGCTTGGCGCGTGATGCAGATAATGGGCGCCGATGAGGGCGATCAGGAACACGATCCCTGCAACAGTACCAAGCCGGTGCGCCCACAGGTTATTGGCGTTCGGCGCGGTATTGTGGTCATCCAGCGGATGCAAGACCACATGAAGGAGCGACCCGGCGGCGAAGGCCTGCCAGTAGCCCACCAGCGGGATGTGGTACCAGTCGCCCGCATAGACCACCATCACATAGCCAATCACGGTCATGACGCCAAGGGCGGCCAGCACGGCAACGCCGGCCCAGGTGGTGAGCACAGGCCTGAGGAGCCACCAGACGGCAATGGCCACACCGATGCGGTGCAGAAGCACGCCGGTTGCCACAAACGATCCGTGATCGCTTTGGCCGGCAAATGCCAGGATGGCGCCGTCAGAGGCGGCGTGAACTACAAGCGCGAGCGCCGCCACCAGCATGACAACGCGGTGGGTCATTTCCTCTGCACGGTGGAACAGGACTTCCGCAATCCAGGGCATGGAGAAGCCGAAGGCGGCGATCAGGATCGCCAGGATACCGCTGTGGGCCAGGGCTTCAGGCAGCAGGGTGAGGGTGACAAGGCCAAGGACTGTGACCAGCACAAATCCGTCCAGCCCGCCCTTCAGGGCAGGCAGGCGTGCAACAAGCTGTGCCAACAGCGGCGCAGCCAGCAGCAGCAAGACAGACAGGATCAGTGCCAGTTCCAAACTCAAACCTCATACATACCGGTTATGTACAGTTATAATATCACAATATGGAAAGCCAGACAAAAACGTCAATATGAGGTCGATTATTTTGTGCGAAAAACCGCAGACGGCCAAAGCTCGCCTGCGGATAATGCATCAGGGCTGTCGTCGGATCAGGGTTTGTCTGCGTCAGTGGGCGCGCCAATCAGCAGTTTTGCCAGCGCATCGGCGGTGAAATAGGGTTCCACGGCTTCCGTATGGGTGGCGATAAAGATGGCGAAGCCGCTTTCGGGCAGGCGCCAGAAATCGGCGCGGCTGAAGTAGCTTCCGCCGTTGTGCCACACCAGCTTGTGGCCATGAAAATCCGGCACCACCGACCAGCCATAGCCATAGTAGAAGCCTTCCTCTCCTTCCGAAACATGCGGGGTCATCAGCAGGGCTTTTGAGTCTGCCGTCAGGATGTCGCCGCCCAGAAGCGCCCGGTGCCACTTCAGCATGTCAGACGCGGTGCTCAGTAGCCCGCCATTGCCCACCAGGTGCCAGTTGTTGCCGTGCGTCCGGTCCAGAAGCTGCTTCTGGGACACGAGGCCAGCTACTGGTTCTTCTATGTGCGGCACGCTATGCCCGCGCCAGTCGGGGCGATAGTATCCGGTGGTAAACATGCCGGTCGGCTGCCACAGGTTTTCGAACAGATAGTCTTCATACGGCTGGCCCGACACCATTTCAATCACTGCGGCCAGCAGTGAGAAGCCCATATTGGAATATTCATACCGTTCACCCGGCTGGGCAACCAGGGGGCTCGCGAACGCGCGCGCCAGATAGGCGTCGCGGCTGATCGGCTCTTCGTCCCGACCGATCAGGTCGGGCATGCCGGCCGTGTGGGTCAGTAGCTGATGCAGTGTGATCCCCGCCTTGTCGGAAGGGGCATCGGGGAAGAAGCGGTCAAGGCGGTCGGTGAGCTCGAGCTTGCCCTGTTCCCTGAGCTTCAGGATCGCGGCCCCGGTGAACTGTTTGGTGATGGAGGCAATGTCGATGAGCGTCTCATCGGCATAGGGCACTTTGCCTTTGACCGCGTCGCCGTAAGCCTGCTGGTAAAAGGTGCCGTTTTGGTCAGAAATGCCGATGACTCCTTCGAAGCCCTTTTGGGCGGCCTTGTCCATGACGCGGTCGATCGCGGCCTGGTCAATGAACCGGTTGGTGTCGGACGCCTGCAGCGCGGTGGCCGGGCAAAGAAGCATGATCAAGATGGGTAAGATGGGAATTCGGGTACGCATAGTGTCTCGCTTTTCGTGTGATTTGACTTTGGGTCACGGATCGCCGTAACTGGGAAATCCTTGCCAAAGGCCCCACCTGTTTGTCCTGAAGGAAAGGTTGAGAAACGTTGAGGGAAGAAAAAGGCGCAGAAATACCAATGCTTTACGGCAAGCGGTTCCTGCTTGGAGACGTAGTTGTGGACAGCGCGCACCATACGCTGACCCTACCGGATGGCCGTGATGTCAGGCTGGAGCCCCGCCTTATTCGCCTGCTGACGCGCCTTGCGGCAGCAAAGGGCGACCCTGTGCTGAGAGACGACCTGCTCGAGGAAGTCTCAAGCCTGCCGTACGCGGGCGATGAAGCCCTGACCCAAGGCATCTCGAAACTTCGGCAGGCGCTTGGTGACACGGCCAAGGCACCCCGCTTTATCAAAACCATCCCGCGGCGCGGCTATGCGCTGGTGGCGCCTGTTGCCGTTCCGGATGACACAGCGCCTCTGGGTAACGCTCCCGTGCCTGCGGAGACCCGAGCTGAGGTTCTGCCGCCGGTTCATGGCTTGGGGGCGCAGAAAAATCAATCGGCCCTGACTATTCTTGCGGTGGCCATCCTCGTGCTGTCTGGGTTGCTCGTGTGGGCGGTGTTAACGCCGCGGGAGATCGTGCGCGAAACCGAGCTGATCCTGGATAAGGACGCCGAGTTCATCGAAAAGAAAGACCAGGACTTTATCGAGAAGAAGGACCTGGAGCCCACGCCCTAAAGCCTCTTTTCTAGAGCCAGGTGCCTGCCAGTGTCACCGGGTCGGTGCCCAGCCCCAGCTTGAAGCGGGCGATCCCTGCACCGTCGGCTGTATTGAGACCGCCTAGGTCGAGGAAGCGGATACCGCGGTCCTTCAGCGCCAGCATGCCGTCCCACAAAACCTTGTTCTGGGCATTCAGATCGCGTCCGTCTTCACCGGACCAGCCCACATGGTAGGTGGCGCTGTTGCCGTGCAGCATGAAAACCGCGCCCGCCACTTTCTTGCGGCCCGCCAGAGCCGAGACACTCATCACACCCACCTGGTCATCCCCCTTGGCGAATTTCTCGGCGATGCCCGCGTAGATGGGCACTAGCCCGATGGGCACGGCTTGATAGCCACGTCTGGTTTGCTGCTCGGCCTCACGATCGGTCAGCCAGGCATATTGGTGCGTTTTGCGCCCGCCGATCACGGTCTCGATCTTGCCGGAGGCTTCGGCTTTCGACAGCTGGTTGCGCCACTTGCCGTTCAGGCCCGCGCGCAGCGTGTTCTCGTCCGCCGCCATGTCCATCCAGATGGTGCTATAGCCCGTCATGATACGGCGGTATCCCGCCGCCTTGAGCGTGGCGCGGCTTGATGGGGTGTCGGCCAGCTCAGGCTGCAACAGCAGGAAGTTCCAGCGCCAGGGGCAGAAGTGTTTCCTGAGGGCCTTGAGCGCGGTGGCTTGTTCATCTTCAGATGTGCCCGGCAGCCACAGCGGCCCGCGCATCAGGCTGTTCATGCGGATGGTCCGGTAGAAGCGCCGTTTGCCCACAAGCGCGACGGCAAGGGTCTTGCCGTTCAGGGACAGGGTCAGTTGTTCGATGTCGGCGCCGATGGCCTTCAGGGTCTGGCCATACGCCCAGTGCTGCTGCAGCGGCTGTGGCTGGTCACCGTCCATGGACGCCCACAGGCTGGGGTCGATGTCGCCAAAGGCCAGTTGGATGTAAGCGGCGCTAGGCAAGGGCGGTATCCCCTGTTATGGTCCGGCCATGATCAGGAAACGTCCAGAGCCGGAAGAAGTGATGGGGTGGCGCATTGCCCCACCCCGGATAACTTTTGGGGCCACCATCGCAGTGCTCAAATATATCGCCTTGCCGGTCTTTGGCATTCTGGCGCTGCTGGATGTGATTTTTTATTTCTACTTCCAGCATGTTCTTGGGCAGTGCTACGGCGTCCTTTGCCTCTTGTCTTAATTCAGTAGAAGTCCTTCGGCTAGGCCTCAGTGTACTTCTACTGAGAATATATTGAAAAACTGGACCTTGAAGCGGTTCTTCGGCCCAGTTTT